>JAYSKW010000232.1:0-6930 GCA_043726085.1 Limnoglobus sp. | reverse complement strand
TGCGAGAATGCCTGAACGAGATCTTCCGACGTGGTACCGAACGGGAGATTCCCGACGTACAGATTCGAAACCGCCATAACAGTCCCCTCACGCTGAGATAGGTTGTCCTACCCAGCACTCCATGAATGCGAAACACGAACGACCGCGAATTGGGTCGTCCGAGGATAGTGGCAAGATTTCGCCTGCCCTATCACACACCGAAAGGTTGTAGTCCCATCCAGATAAACGCGATTGTACGCGACGCGATAAATATAGCGAGACGATTTTCTGCAATTATTCAAGATTGTGCAAAGTTTCCGCTTTCGGTTACCGTAACTTCACCGTCTGGCTCGAACGTCGCAGACGCGTTTCGCCACGTTAAATTGGGCATATTTCCAGCGCAAGATGCGGCCAGAATCGCATCGCCGATCGAGTGCCGCGAGAGTGCCCGCAGTCCCACATACGAAGTCGTCAGTCGCGGATTGATTTCGATTGCGACATCGCCAGAACTGCTTTCTGCGAAGCCTAAAATCAGATCGACGCCGACGTAGCCACGCAAACCCGGCACGCATTTCACCGCACGCACCCCGAGCAATTCCGCGCGCCTCGCAAGCTGTTCAGGCAACGGCATTGTCCCGCCGAGATACTTCAGGCGGCCATCGTCGGACATCACCTGGAAACTCGGCAGCAGGGCGACGATTTTCGCTTCGCAAATAATCAGCGAAATACTTGCGGAAAGTCCGGCGACATGCGGTTGTGCGAGCATTTCCCACGGCTCCGCCGCAGCGTTTTCGTAGTCTGCGGCACTCATCGCAAGGTAAGTCGCCGTCGAACCGGCACCAAAACGGGGCTTGAACACCGCCGGGAAGGTATCTCGCGGCCAGTCCGCAAGCCGATACATCGGCGGGGTCGGTACGCCGTGCGTTTGCCAGTGTTGGCTCAGTGCGAGTTTGTCCGCACACAGCACAACGCCACGATGCTGCGAACCGAGGTTTCGCGTGGAGGTGCGTTCCGCAATCGATGTGAGTTTGGCCAGAATGCCATCGAACTCCGGCGCGATAATCAGCGTGAAATCGGCGGCTTCGCACTCGTTTTCAAATGCCGTATCGTCACTGCCCGTGAAGAACGTGACTTCGTAGTCCGCGTTCGTGCGAAAGTCCGCCGCGATAGAATCGCGCATTACAAGTCCTTCGCGATATAGCGGATCGAGGCCATTTCCCGTGGCGGTGAGATGCTCGTAGAGGAAGATTCGCGGCACTACTTCACCGCGTTCATCGCGAGTGCCAGCAGATTCGCCGTGGCAGCGGCAGGGCCATTTTTGGAGCCGAAGATGGCGGTGCCTGCGACGAAGACGTTCGCCCCGGCCGCAGATGCGGTCACGATGGTATGCGCGTCGATGCCACCATCGACTTCGATCTCGCACTTCGGGTTCTGCTCGTTAATCCAACGGCGTAACTGGCGAATGCGTGCGGTACTTTCGGGGATGTACGCTTGGCCGCCGAACCCGGGAAACACCGTCATGCACAACACCAGATCGATGTCGGTGAGGTACGGCTCGATCCTGTCGATGGGATAATCGGGGTTGAACGCCAGCCCGACTTTCTTGCCGAGCGAGCCGCGAATGTGCTGGATGAGTTCGAGCGGTTCGGGCACGACTTCGAGGTGAAAAATGATCGTGTCCGCACCCGCCGCCACGAAACCATCGAGGAACGAGGCGGGCCGTTCGACCATCAGATGCACTTCAAGCGGCCGTTTGGTGATCGGCCGCAACCCCTTCACCACCACCGATCCCATGCTCAGGTTCGGCACGAAATGTCCATCCATCACGTCGATGTGGACGCGGTCCGCACCGCCCTTTTCGGTCTCCAGAACGAGTTCGCCGAGCCGCGAAAAATCGGCAGCCAGGATCGACGGAGCAATGTAAGCCATGACAGTCTCGCGCGGTGTGTTTGTGCTAATCGTAGGTTATCGAACCGTTTTCGCTCCGTCCATCCGGAACGGGTATCCCGAAACAAGGCGAGCGGTAGATACGCCATTCGGGTTGCCCTTCTCAGCGCTCTTCGAGTATTCCTAACTAACAAACTTGTTCCCGATGGCATGGATGCCGCAGATGCACGTATTTATCAGTTCCGGCGAACCGAGTGGCGACTTGCACGGCGCGAACTTGGCGCGTGCCCTGCTCGCCCGCGATCCGGCCACGAAACTCGTCGGCTTCGGTGGCGACAACATGACGGCGGCGGGCGTCGATCTCATGTATCCGCTCACGCAGTTATCCGTCATGTGGCTCAGCCGTTCGATCGTGAACTTGCCGAAGTTCTTTCAACTTGCGGATCGTGCCGAACGCTATTTCCTTCGTCACAAGCCCGATGCTGTGGTGGTCATCGACTTCCCCGGCTTCCACTGGCATATCGCGAAACGCGCGAAAGCGGCGGGCATCCCGGTTTACTACTTCGTGCCGCCACAACTCTGGGCATGGGGCGGCTGGCGCGTCCGCAAGATGCGTCGCACCATCGATGCGGTTCTGACTGCGTTGCCGTTCGAGGAAGAATGGTATGCGGCAAAGAAGGTGAACACGCATTACGTTGGCCATCCGTACTTCGACGAACTGCCACGGCAGACACGGAATGCGGAGTTCATGAGCGATCAGCGAGCGAAGGGGAAAGCGATCGTCGCGATTCTACCGGGGTCGCGCAACCAAGAGGTTTCCGCGAACTTGCCGTTGATGCTCGAAGCGGCGAAGAAAATCTCCGCGAGCCGCCCGAACACGCGGTTCTTGATTGCAGCCTTCAACGAGAAACAAGGGCGGAAAGCGAAAGAGCTGTTGTCACTCAGCGGGCTGACGGCGGAAGTTCACGTGCAACGGACGCCGGAAATCATCGAATTGTGCGAGGCGTGCATCGCGGTGTCCGGCTCGGTTGGCCTCGAACTGATGTACCAACTGAAGCCAACGGTGGTCGTGTACCAATACTCGCGGCTCGCGCGGGCGGTGAGTTCGATGCTGATGACTTGCCCGTACATCAGCCTCGTGAACCTGCTTGCGAAGGAAGAAATCTTCCCCGAGTTTCTGACGTACGAAGATCGCACGCCGGACATCGCCCGGCAGATTTTGCGTTGGCTGAACGATGCCCCGAGCCGTGCGACCACCGTCGCGAAACTGCAAGCGCTTCGCGACATTGTGGCCGTCCCCGGTGCTTGCGAACGCGCCGCCGACTTCCTCGTCGACGCGATCGCCACCCGTCAAAAACCAGCGGCGATCCGCCGTGCCGCGTGATTACTTCAGCAACTTTTCAACTTCATCGTTGAGCATCGGGAAGCCGGTGTTCTTGTTCGCGACTTTGCCCGTCTTGTCGATAAGGAAGAAGTGCGGCCCCATGATCCCGTACTGGGCCGCCAACCCGCCGCCTTGCTGGAAGAGGTGATCGCCCGGTAACTGCGTCGCCGTGATTGCCTGCGCCGCTTGTTGCGGATTTTGATCGAGGCAGACCGTCACGATCGACAGCTTCTTGCCCGCCGCGTGCTTCTTTTGCAGGTCGTTCAGTGCGGCGGCTTCTTCCTTCAACCGCGAGTGGAAGCTACCCCAGTAATAAACGATCACCACTTGGCCGGTCAGCTTCGCGACATCGACACCGCCCTTGCCGTCGAGCGTTGGCCCGCTGAGTACGAACGGCTTACCTTCGCTGTCGATCCGCAACACCGCACCGCGTGCTTGTGCACCGAGTGGGTGCGTGCTGAAGTTCTTCGCGAGCGTTTCGTAATAGCCTTTCGACACCGTTTCCGAATCCTTGGCACCTGAATATTCCGTGGCCATCGCGAGGCGGTAGAGCGCTTCGGGCGTTTCTTCGATGTTCGGGTAAGTCGCCACGAATCCATCGAGTTGCTCGCGCCACCACTTCTGAAGTTCGGTGACTTTCGTCTGATTCGATTCGCTCGCAGCGAGGCGGGTGGCGTATTCCAACCCGAGCGCCCGGTACGCCGCGAAGCCAGCCAGTGGCGACTTCGGCGCGACTTTGTCGATCTGCGTTCGCCACGCAGTGAGTTGTTCGGCCGATTTCGTGTCGCCGTATTCGCCGGCGGCGACGTAAGCCTCGAGCAGTTGGCGCAACCACGAGTCTTGCCGTGGATCGCCTTGCAGTTTCGCGACGATCTTGGCCAAAACTTCCGCGCGGGCCACGTGATGTTTCGCGACCGATTCGCGATTGCTCGCATCGGGTGCCTTCACCGCACTCAGTTCCGCAACGAGTTCCTTCACCGCCTCGGGTACGACACTCGCGATGTCGGCTTCGCTGTTGTTGCGATCGGGCGAACCGGGTAGCGGGCCGTCGATAATTCGCCAGGCGCGGCCAATTTGCACCAGTTCGCCGAGTTGAAACGTCGCCGCGGTGTTGCTCACGCCCGTATCGACGAGTACGCCGCCGTTGCGGTGGCGAACGAGGTCGATCTTGCCGTTGAACGCATCGAGTGGCGTCGTTTCGGGTGCCCATAACTCGGCATGAACCCACTTCGCTTTGTCGGTCAGTTTCAGTTTGGCCACCGTCTCCTCGAAGCGAGCGACGACGCGGCCCATCCGCGCTTGCAGCTTTTCCTTCTCGGGAACGGGCAGGCCGAGCAATTCCATTTCCGGTGGCGACAACATGAGCGTGCGAATGCGACGAACGTCGTTACTGACGAGCGACTCGAAGATTTCCTTGCTCACTTCTTCGGGTGAGATGATCTGCCAGGAATCGATCGAACCATCGCCATCGACGTCGGCACCTTGCTTGCTGCCGAGCGCGCCGAGCCAACGGAACTGATCGACCTTGCCGCTGCGTTTCGTGTCGGTCTCGCGGTAAACTTCTTGCCCGTCGAGGTAGAACGAGAAGATGTTGTAATTCTCGGTGCCCACGGCTAAAAACCGTCGAATCGGCTTGTTATTCGCATCGAGGAGCGCGTGCCCGACGGGTTTCGTATCGTCGGGGTATGCCACGACGCGACAGCGTGCGAGTTCGGCTGCGGTCGGCGTGGTGACAGTCACACCCGCCTGTTTCGGCTGGATCGCCGCGAACTGTTCGAGCTTCGGCGCAGGCGGCAATGCCTTGGCAACATTCGTGCCGATGCCGGTGCTCAACGACAAGATCGCGAAGGCTTTGGCTGCAAATCGTTTCGTAGTCATGCGCGACACCCTCAAGGAACGCGACCGCACTCGTCCGGCACGACCGCTACTCGTGGTATCGGCCAAACAATCGCTACAAGTGAAAGCGAAACGTAGTTTGTCCGACCGAATCATTCAAAAAAACGTCGCGCACGGTTCCCACGGCTGAGCAAAGAGACGGGCGTGCCGTATCGCGGAAGTGAAAACGCCCAACTGAGAATCCTTCACGTCGTTGCCTCCTCTCCGTAAGTCGATCCATATAACGAACTAATCACTGCGAATTTAACGTCTGAAGGTGTCATCATGGCCGAGTGGCAGCGTACGAAGACTTGTGGCGAACTGCGCGAAGAACATATCGGCCAAACGGTCACGCTGAACGGCTGGGTGCTCATCACCCGCAACTTCCCGAACCAGGCGTTCATCGATCTCCGCGACCGTTACGGCCTCACGCAAGTCGTAGTTGAAGATGTCGACAAAGCGCTGTTCGCCGCCGCGAATGAACTCGGGCGCGAGCATGTGATCTCAGTTACGGGCGTCGTTCGCAAGCGCCTTCCGGGTGCCGAGCGGCCGAACATTGCTACAGGCAAAGTCGAACTCGAAGCCAAGACGCTACGCCTCCTGAATGCCTGCCCGCCACTGCCGTTCAGCGTCACCGAGTTCCCCGACGAGGAACCGGCCAACGAAGATTTACGCCTGCAATATCGCTATCTGGACCTGCGCCGCCGTTCGATTCAGAACGTGCTGATCTTGCGGCACCGCATCAACAAGGTCATCCGCGACTACATGGATTCCCGCGAATTCCTCGAGATGGAAACGCCGTTACTCGGCAAGAGCACGCCCGAAGGCGCACGCGATTACCTCGTCCCGAGTCGCGTGTTCAACGGCGAGTGGTTCGCACTGCCGCAGTCGCCGCAACTGTACAAACAACTGCTGATGATCGCGGGTTACGACAAGTACTTCCAGATCGCGCGTTGCTTACGCGATGAAGACCTTCGCGCGGATCGCCAACCGGAGTTCACGCAACTCGACGTCGAGATGTCGTTCGTCGAGCGCGAAGACATTTTGACGCTGATGGAAGGCCTCGCCGCCGAGCTTTTCGACAAGTGCCTCGGTGTGAAACTCGCACTGCCACTGCCACGACTGAAGTATTCCGACGTGATGTTGAAGTACGGCAGCGATAAGCCCGACCTGCGTTACGGGCTGGAAATCCACGATATTTCTGAAGTGGCCGCCATCAGCGAGTTCAAGGTGTTTAAGGATGTTCTCGAAGCGGGCGGTGTCGTTCGCGGGCTGAACGCGAAGGGCGCGGCAGAGAAGTTCTCGAACTCGGCACTGAAACCGGGTGGCGAACTGCCGAAGTTCGTCGAGCAGTATAAGGCGAAGGGCCTCGCGTGGATGAAGTTCGAGAACGGCAAGTTCACCGGGGCGATCGAGAAGTTCTTTTCGGATGAACTTAAAGCGAAACTGCAACAACAATTGGATGTCGCGAACGGCGACCTCGTCGTGTTCGTGGCGGACAAGGAATCGGTCGTGTGCGACGCACTCGGTGCCTTGCGCTGCCACCTCGCCACGACGTTGAAGCTGTACAAAAACTGGTGGGACGAGAAGGCTGCGTACGAAGCGATCGAAGACAAAGCGGCCCGTAAGGAGAAGCGTGCGGCACGGCCATTCGTGGTGAAGGCCGAGCACTTTCACATGGCGTGGGTGGTCGATTTCCCGATGTTCGCGTGGGACGCCGACGAGCAGCGTTACGCGGCGATTCACCACCCGTTCACGGCCCCGATGGATGAAGACGTGCCATACATGGAGTCCGACCCCGCGCG
>JAYSKW010000231.1:0-5618 GCA_043726085.1 Limnoglobus sp. | reverse complement strand
CGCCGACGCGACCGGCGTACCCGCCGCGATCCCCACCGCCATGAGCCTCGCCTGCGATGCGGGGCAAGTCATCGTCGTCGGCAGCCCACGCGGCAAAGCGGCCGAAGTGAACTTCTACGACGACCTGCACCGCCGTTACATCGAAGTCAGCGGCGCGCACGGCAACATGCTCTTTGAACCCGCACACATCCGCTTAGCAGGCGCTTGGGACATCAACAAGGCGCAGATGTGGCTGTTGCGAACGATCGCCAACGGTCGCCTGAGCCTGAACAAACTCGTGACGCACACCATCGCACCCGAAGGACTCGGCGAAGCGTATGAAGGCTTGTTGAAGAACAAGGACGAGTATCTGGGCGTCAACGTGAAGTGGGTGTGAGCGGCTTCAAAATGCCAGAATCGCAATTTCCGTGGTGCGTTTGACACACCGATTCCGCATGATCTCGTATCGCCCCACTACGAGGATTACCCGATGTCCGACGAAACGCTCTTCTCCGACGCACTGGCCATTGCCGATCCGGTCGCACGGGCGGCGTACCTCGATCGCGCGTGCCCGGACCCCACGCAACGGCAGCGGGTGGCGGAAATGGTTGCCGCCGTTGGCAAGTCTCACGCGCTCGACCGGCCCCCGGTCGATCTCGCACGCACCGGTGCGTACGAACCGGTCACTGGCAAAGATTCTGCGTCCGTGGGGGATCGCATCGGGCCGTACAAGTTGCTCGAAAAGATCGGTGAAGGCGGCATGGGCGAAGTCTGGGTGGCCGACCAACTCGAGCCGATTAAACGCCGCGTGGCGATCAAGCTCATCAAGCCCGGCATGGATTCGCGGAGCGTCCTCGGCCGATTCGAGGCCGAACGGCAAGCCCTCGCTGTGATGGATCACCCGAACATTTCCAAAGTATTCGACGCGGGCACCACGACCGATGGCCGCCCGTACTTCGTCATGGAACTGGTAAAGGGCACGCCGATCACCGAGTTTTGCGATGCCCGCAAGCTGACACCGAAGCAACGGCTGGAACTGTTCATCCCCGTGTGCCATGCGATTCAGCACGCCCACATGAAGGGGATCATTCACCGCGACATCAAGCCATCGAACGTGCTTGTGGCACTGCACGATGAACTGCCAGTGCCGAAGGTGATCGACTTCGGCGTGGCCAAGGCGATCGGCCAGCAACTCAGCGAAAACACGATCTACACCGGCTTTGGCGCGCTAGTCGGCACCCCGGCGTACATGGCACCAGAGCAAGCCAGTTTCAACCAACTCGACGTCGATACGCGCGCCGATGTGTACGCCCTCGGCGTGCTGCTATACGAAATGCTTGCGGGCAGCCCACCGATCGAAGTCGAGCGGATGAAGAAGGCCGCGCTCGATGAAGTCCTGCGTATCGTCCGCGACGAAGAACCGCCGCGTCCGAGCCAACGACTGAGCACGAGCCAAGCGAAGGCCAGCATCGCCGCGGTTCGGGGTTCCGAACCGGCGAAACTCTCGGCTTTGATGAAGGGGGAGATCGACTGGATCGTCATGAAGGCCCTGGAGAAGGATCGCACCCGCCGCTACGACACGGCCAACGGCTTGGCGAAGGACATCCAGCGCTACCTGAGCGGCGACTCGGTGGAAGCCTGCCCGCCGACGCTGGGCTACCGGTTGCGGAAGGCGTATCGGAAGAACCGCGTGTCGATCGTCACGTCTGGTGCGTTTGTATTCGTGCTCTTCGCCGCTACGTTGGTCAGCTTGATCCACGCGACCCGGGCGACGCTCGCCGAGAGAGACGCGATTCATCACGGATTGCGTGCAGAAGAAGAGAAGCAGAAGGCCGAAGTTGAGGTGCGAAAGTCTCGTAAACAGACCGAGATCGCCGAGGCCGTGAAAGAATTTCTGGAACGCGACCTGATCGCTCAGGCCAATCCGTTGGATGGCGGTCCCGGTGACATCAGGCCCGACCCCGAGTTGAAATTGAAAACGGCCCTCGATCGGGCTGTCCCGCACATCGCGAAGCGATTTGAAGGGAAACCACTCATCGAAGCCTCGATCCGCCGCGCCATCGGCAATGCCTATTTGGGCCGTGGACTCCTTTCGGAAGCGCAGACTCAGTTTGAAAAAGCCTGCGAATTGTACCGAACCGAACTGACGCACGTGGAACGAGATGATGTCGAGACTCTCGTTCGCCAGCCGTATGTCGAGGCGATGATTGAATTGATCAACCTCTACTCCAGTCAAGGACAAAAGCAGAAAGCCCTGGCCACGATACCCTTGTTGGAAGAGCAGGTCCGCCAGTCGCACGGCGATGACCCGGAACGAAAAACGATTTTGGAAATGATGGCCGGACTTCGCGATGTCTTAGAGGGAAAAGACTCGACCAAAGCACTTCAGATGAATCGGGAGATTCTACGAAAGCTATTCGCCGAAACATCGTCGGAGCAACCAGCCGGTAGCCGGACACCGGAGCAGAAGTCCCAAGACAAAGTGGTGCGGGCCGCGGAGGGAGGCGTCATGGACGCACTCCAGCAAATGGAGAACTTCACTGCGGCCATCAAATTGATGAGCCAAGGCAAATATGCGGATGCCGAGCACGCTCTGAAGCAAATGATCGAGCCGCGACGTGCGAAAGGCGAGGCGGAGGTACTGGTCATGATCCCCATGTTGGCCGAGGTCCAACGGCTTCAAGGCAAGTTCGCGGAGGCGAGGGCGAATTTTGAATCGGCTCGCGACGGTATCCGGAAGGCACTCGGCGAAGATCACCCGGGCTTGGGTGCCTGCCACTACGGACTGGCCCAGACGCTGTTATCGGAAATGAAGTATCCCCAGGCCGAAACCGAAGTTCGTGCCGCGCTTGCCTTCTACGAAAAGCGCATGCCCGACGACCTGATCCACTCCGAAGTGATGGGCATGTTGGGTGCGGCATTGGTGGGTCAAAAGAAGTATGCCGACGCCGAACCAGTGCTACTGAAAGGTTACCAAGGGTTGAAAGACCGCGAGAAGACGATCCCGGAACTGGGCAAAATCCGCATCCCCGAAGCGCTCGACCGACTCATCGATCTCTCCGTTGCCACCAACAAACCCGACGAGGTCAAGAAGTGGCGGGCCGAACGGGCGAAGTACCCGCAGGTAGCCCCGCTGCCGGAGCCGAAGAAGTGACCCCCGTTACGCAACTTCTGCAAGCGGCGAACCGCGGCGACCGGATGGCGGCGGCCGAGTTGTTGCCGATCGTGTATGCGGAGCTGCGCCTACTCGCGGCGGCGGAAGTGATAGGGGTTCGATACAATGGAACTCAAGGAGGATCTCATGCCGCTCCGCGACCACTTTCGACCGCCGACGACCAAATACGGCTCATGGACATCGCTCCATGGGATGTGGCCAGCGATCATTGTCCAGCAGATTCGCAAGCAGTTGCCGCCGGGCTTTGTCGCAGCACCTCAGGCGCAACTAGGGGCCTATTTCGAGATCGATCTGGCCGCCTTCGAGGAAGACGAAATTTCAAGAAACGACATCACCAACAGCTACGGCGGTGTTGCAACCGCGACGCTCGCCCGGCCAAAACCGACCTGGGCGATCGAGACCGACGTGCCGGAAGACGACGTGTTTGAAGTCGAGATTTACAGCGTCGAAGAAGAACGAACACTCGTGGCTGTCATTGAGATCGTCAGCCCGGCGAACAAAGATCGGCCCGAGAAGCGACGTGCCTTCATCGGCAAGTGCGGGGCACTGCTGCGCAAAGGCGTGGCTGTGAGCATTGTGGACCTGGTGACGATTCGTCATGCGAACCTCTATGCCGAACTGATGACGTTCATCGGTCACCCCGACCCGAACCTCGAACCGGAACCATCGCCGCTCTATGCTTCGTCGTGCCGGTGGACCACGAATGCTGAGGGCACCCGCGCTCACCTGGAAGCGTGGTCCAGCCCGATGACTGTGGGGCAATCGCTCCCGTCGCTGCCGTTATGGCTCACAGACACACATTCCCTTCTGTTCGACCTCGAACGCAGCTACGAGCAGGCCTGCGAAGATCTGAGCATCCCGTGACGCCTGTTACGCAACTTCTGCAAGCGGCGAACCGCGGCGACCGGCTGGCGGCCGCCGAACTGTTGCCAATCGTGTACGCGGAACTTCGCCAACTTGCGGCGGCGAAGCTGGCACGTGAGGCGACGGGGCAGTCGCTGAATGCCACGGCGCTCGTTCACGAAGCGTATTTGAAATTGGTTGGCGATCAGAAGTTCGATGGGCGCGGACACTTCTTTGCGGCGGCCGCCGAGGCAATGCGGCGAATTCTCGTCGATCAGGCGCGAACGCGTAAAGCGCTCAAACGTGGCGGTGGGGCACAGCGAGAAAGCATCGAACCAGATGCGTTCGCGTCGCCGACACCCGACGACGAGTTACTGGCGCTGGACGATGCTCTGATCGCGTTCGCCGAATCGTATCCCGATCATGCCGCGTTGGTGAAACTGCGTTACTTCGCCGGCCTGAGTGCGGACGAAGCCGCTGCTGCGCTCGGCATCTCCGGCAGCACTGCCGACCGCCGTTGGGCCTTCGCCCGCGCCTGGCTGAAACGCGCAATGTTGGAATAGGCTATCAGGCGATACGGAACCTTCCGCAGCGACGCCGCTTGTTTGAAGAATAAAAGTAACCGTTCACGGGGTATTCGTTTTTGGTTTGAACCCACTGGTATTGTAGGTCGGGTCGAAGCTTGAGGCCCGACAGTGCATTCACGCGAGGATTCCGAACTTTAAGGGTTTATGTCGCGGATACTCTGTCGGGCCTCATCGCAAAGCCTCTTCGACCGCGACCTACGGCGTCTGATTGTTGGAAATGCAATCTGCCCGTGAACGGTTACGAATAAATTTCATCGTCCGTAGAACTTCCCCGTTGGCGGGCACTCACTTCATAACCCATCGGTGAGGTGGCTGTGACATCGCGTTCCCTACAAGCTGTGTTTCGTTCGCTCGTCGATGCCAGCAACCTGGTACCGGATGCGGACTTGCTGTGCCGATTCGTGGCGAACGACGAAACGGCGTTTGCGGAGTTGGTGCGCCGTCACGGGCGGTTGGTGTGGGCGGCGTGCCGCAACCTCACGCGGTCGGATGCCGAGGCCGACGATGCGTTTCAGGCGACGTTTCTCGTGCTCATTCGCAAAGCAAATACGATACGCGATGCGGGCAAACTCTCGTCGTGGTTGCACGGGGTGGCGTACAAGGTGTGCGCGAAATCTCGGCAAGCCTCGAAGCGGCGCGCGACTCGCGAACAAGCCACGGCCGCGCACGAAGGCAACGGCCACGCCGTACCCGAGTCGGCGTGGGATCGGGCGCTCGCGGCCGTTCACGAAGAAGCGGCGAAGCTACCGGAAACGCTGCGTGTGCCGTTCGTTTTGTGCTGTCTCGAAGGCAAAAGCGTCACCGAGTCGGCCGAACAACTCGGGTGGAAGCTCGGCACGTTCTCCGGTCGATTGACGCGAGCCAAGGACGCGGTGTTGGCGAAGCTCGACGCACGGGGACTCACACTCGGCGGCGTTGCGGCGGTCAGTCTGGCAGTGCCACCCGCCGTGTTGGTGGCGAAAACATCCGCACTCGCGCAGGTCGGGTTTGCGGTTCCCCTTACGATTCTGCAACTCTCTCAAGGAGCGATCGGT
>JAYSKW010000230.1:0-2232 GCA_043726085.1 Limnoglobus sp. | reverse complement strand
GATTTTGAACTCGAACGAGCGATCCGAGTACACCGTGATAATCACGGGCAGCATCAGACCCTTCGTTTCGGGGCCAGCGGTCTTTTCGTTGAACTGCTTTACGAACTGACCGATGTTGACGCCGTGAGCACCCAGAGCAGGCCCGACGGGCGGTGCGGGTGTTGCCGAGCCGCCGGGGCATTGCAACTTGACTTGTGCGGTGACCTGCTTCGCCATGAATCCACCTTCAATACGATTATTTTGGAATTAGTTGTCTACGAAAAGCGGGTGCCTTCGTCCATCGAAAGCGTGCGCTTTTGCTAAAGATTCTGCGGATTGACCTGCGTAGACTAGATTTTATCGACCTGCCAGAATTCGAGATTGTCCATCGTGACGGGACGGCCCCACATCTGGACGACGACGGTGATTTTCGGTGTGTCGTTGTCGTCTTTCGCTTCGGCGATTTCGAGAACTTCGCCTTCTTGGCCAGCAAATGCCCCGTCGCGCAGGCGGACTTTGTCGCCCTTTTCGAGGTCGATCTTGACCTTCACTTTACGCGTCGTTTTGACGTCGCCACCCGCCGCCGCCGAGAGTTCCGTACCGAGCATGACGGCAACTTCGCGGTCGCTCATCGGCGCAGGTGGCTTGTTCGGCCCGCCGCCGACGAAGTCACCGACGCCGCTCGTTTCGCGAAACAGATACAGAACTTGGTCGTTGAACTCGACCTCGGCCATCAAGTAGCCAGGGTACTTCTTCTTTTCCTTGACGACGCGCTTTTCCTTCGTAACCTTCTCGCCGTTCTCGTTTTTCTTGGTCGTCTTCTTGACCTCGGTCACGCGCTCGACGGGGATGATAATTTGCGCGATGAACTCTTCGAGACCTTCGACTTTGACGTTACGCTCGAGTCGTGCTTTGATCGACTCTTCTTGGCCGCTGGCGACCTTGACGACGTACCAACGCTTCTTGCTCTCGATCACCGGTTCCACCGCAACCGGTACAGGAACGGGAACCGGCTCCGCGATATCGACGGCGGCCGGTTCCAGTGGGTCTTCCACCGCCGTGGCTGCGTCGGTCATCGGTTCGGATTCGGGTATCGTCGCGTCGTCGTCGGTCGTCATGTCTAACTCGGAATGGGGACTAGACCTTGTGCCTACGCTACTTACCACGTGCTCGACTGAGTCGGGTCTTTCGCCTGTTTCGCTTTGTTGGGGTCCGGTTTCGGTAACACCTTAACCACGTCGGCGAGCAACCAGCCCCAGAACAAGTCGATTACGAGCAGGAACCCCGTCAGTAAGATCGTCGTGACGAGCACGACGATCGTGTCTTGAATCAATCGTTTGCGCGACGACCACGACACCTTGTTAATTTCCGCTTCGGTCGCAATGAGGAAATCCGCGAATGTTGGAATGTTCACGGCCCGCCAGGCGAGCCAGATGACGGCAGCGGCGAGCAACATCGGCACCGCATATTGCTTGTTGGAAAGCACGTTGAGCTTACTGAGGCCGAACGGCATCGCGTAAGCCAGATCGCCAGTGCCGATCGTATTGTGGCTCATCATCGACCAAACGCCGCTGAGGCCGACCAACAGTAGGCCACCGATCGTGTACTGGCGAATGCGTCGGCCCTGCGTTCGCTTGTAGCCGACAGCGTGGAACCAACCGTGTTCTTCGAGGGTGTGCATCGTGCCGATGCCGCGCGGGCTGGTAAGAAACCAGAACGAGCCGTAAACGAGCGCTGCACCGACCACCGCACCAGGGATGTCACCGAAGGTGAGGCCGACCGCGCGAGTGATGAAGAAGGTGGCGATGACGCACGAAATCACGAGGAAAATCCCGCCGCGGATTCCCTTGGGTGGATTCGCGCCGCCGAGTTGCGAGCCGACGTAAACCAATCCGGCGATGGCCGCGATCTGGATGGCGATCTGCAAGAACGACGATAAGAACGTCGCCGACTTCCCGCTGGGCAGGATTTCGCTGAGTAATCGAGGCACGCCGAAGCCTGCGAGGATCACCCCACCGATCAGGAACGCGGCACCGGCGACACTGGCGAGCAGTAATCGCGTATTCGGGTTCGTGGCGGTCGATACCGGACTATTGGGTTGGACGGCAGTAGCCATTTCCATCCTTACTTGGCTGACGGGCATTGATAATGGTTGCAGGCTTTGCGTTCGAACCGCTTGGCAGAGGCGGGAGCAGGTGCGGAAGGACTCGAACCTTCAACCTGCGGTTTTGGAAACCGCTGCTCTACCAATTG
>JAYSKW010000229.1:0-1385 GCA_043726085.1 Limnoglobus sp. | reverse complement strand
CGATTCGTCGAAATGGTTGTCGATGTTCGAAGCCAAGAGCGTCAACTACCAACGGCGAACGGGAACCCCACGGGAAGTGTTTGCGAAGCGTGCCGCCGTGTCGGTGTCCGGTGGCATTCAACCCGGCATTCTTCGCAATGTGCTGGCCGATGAAGCGTACATCGCGTCGGGGTTGGCCGCTCGGTTGATCTTCGCGATGCCGCCGAAGCGCTGCCCACGATGGACGGAAAGCGAAGGCGACGAAGCCGCCGACCTGGCGTTCCGCGACGCTGTGCGATTCCTGCGGGGCATCCCGTTCAATCCGCAATCTGGCCCTGCAACAGTCGGGTTAGAAACCGAAGCGCGGAATCGGTTCATCGCATTCATGAACGAGAACGCGGACCGTGCCGAAGAATTGGATGGGGGGCCGATGGCGGCCGTGCGGCCGAAGATCGTACGCATCGCGCTGCGGTTGGCGTTGATCCATCATTGCTTGATTCATGCCGCCATCCAGTCGGACCCGGCGAAGTTCAGTATCACCGATGACTCGATGCGCGCCGGTATCACTAAGGCGATCTGGTTTACTGGCGAAGCCGAACGAGTTTACGCGATGATCGACGAATGCCCGGAAGAGAAGAAGGAACGCAGTCTGGCCGAATTGGTGAAGCGGAAAGGCGGACGGATGACGCCACGGGAATTGCAACTCACGAACAACCCGAAGTACCTCACGAGCGAAGTCTGCGAAGCCGCACTCGATGTTCTGGTTGCGTCGGGTTGGGGTGTCTGGCAGGAAGAGAAAGCCGAACGTGGCGGACATACCAAGCGGGTGTTCGTGCTGGACTCGACACTCGACACTCGACACTCGACCCACGCTTGACACCGCGTAACCGACTTCCGTTCGACACTCGACTTTTCGCCACTTGAAACCGACTGAAAAACAAGCCGTTTTAGTCGAGTGTCTAAAGTGTCGAGTGGCGCACACGCCACCCGAACGAGTGTCGAAGATTCGTCAAGTGTCGAGTAGCAACCCTCAAAACGCACCTGACGCGCCGCGTGCCGTCGGGTATACTTCATCCGCCTTATGGCCTGAACCCGGTACCCGCGAACCAAGTAGCGCAGTGCCGATACGGCCACCTCTCAGAAAGAGCATCACCGTGGCTGCCCTTCATCGCAAGTATTACACCCGCCCGATTCCAACCGATGCCGTACGCATCATGCATAAGGGCAAACCCGCCGCCCGATACAAGGGCCGCGATGGTAAGCCCGTGGTGGCGTTACTCAACGAAGAGGGAACCCGTTGCCGGGTACGCTCCGATTGTTGGGTTGGCCGCTACGAAGATGCCAACGGCAAGTTCTGCGAAGTGTCGTTGTCGTCGGATCGGGCCGCATCCGAAATGATGCTCAAC
>JAYSKW010000228.1:0-9686 GCA_043726085.1 Limnoglobus sp. | reverse complement strand
AGTGGGTCTGAGGGGAGAGGCAGCATCTATGACCAAACCGAATATGCTCTAGCGACAAGCGAAGAACCGGGTTTCGTTAACAGAGGGGAGAGGCTGTTAGCGAACCCGGTTCATCGTTTTTGGGAGTAGAGGCAGCAATCGCCAATAAATACAATTTACGTCAACTCGCGATCAATCGTCAACACAATTCTGAAAAATACTTGCGATATTCGTCGAACGGTTTTACTTCGCCTTGCAGTTGTGCGCGGTATTCGGGTAACACATCGTCTACCAATACCTAACGGGACGGTTCCCATGACTCGTAGCGATGTGCGTTTCATTCACCCGACGGCGATCATCTCGGCGGAGGCGATGCTGGCACCCGATGTGCGCGTCGGTCCGTTTGCGGTGATCGACGGGCCGGTTCGGATCGGCCCCGGTTGCCACATTCGGGCACACGTTCACCTCATGGGGCCGATGACGATCGGTACGGATAACGACATCGGCACCGGTTGCATTCTCGGCGACCGCCCGCAGCACCTCGCCTACAAGGGCGAAGACACTCGCGTTGCGATCGGCGATGGCAACACCTTCCGCGAACACGTCACCGTCCATCGTGGAATGCCCGATTCTCGCGGCATCACTCGCATCGGCGACGGCAATTACTTTATGGTGAATAGCCACGTCGCGCACGATTGCATCCTCGGCAATCGCGGCATGTTCGTGAACGGCTGCCTCATCGGCGGGCACGCGGAAATTGCGGATCGTGCGATGTTGTCCGGCAATTCTACGGTTCACCAGAACTGTCGCGTCGGCAAACTCGCGCTCCTCGGAGCCTGTTCGAGTTGCACCGTCGATGTGCCGCCATTCTGGATCGTTCGCGAACTCAACAACGTACGCGGCGTCAACGTCGTCGGCATGAAACGCGCGGGATATTCTCCCGAAGAGATCGCCGCCGTGCGCAAGGCGTTCAAAATGCTTTACCTGCAACGGATGACGGTTTCGTTAGCCGTCGCGCGGATGGAACAAGACCTCGGACACTCGCCGGCCGTGATGGAACTCGTCGATTTCATTCGCAAGTCGAAGCGTGGCATCCCCGGTGCCAAACATTACGCGGGCGCAGCCGACTCAGGAGCGACGGCCAATGCGGCATAATCGCACGGTTCCCAATTGGGCGATTCTCTTCTGGATAGTACTCATCGTGAGCGTCTGCGGGCGAGTGGCGTACGCGACACCCGGCAGCGGAACCGTCGTGCCGATCTACGTGGGTGCCGCCGAGCGTTGGCGGAACGCAGAGGATATTTACGCACCGCATCCGTCGCTCGACGTTTATCGTAACCCGCCCATCGTCGCGATGGCGTTCGTGCCATTTACCCGTATACCCGTGAAAACGGGCGAGATCCTTTGGCGGCTAATCGGTGTGGCACTCTTCCTTCGTGGTCTTGGTGGGTTCGTTCAAAATGCCGTCGGCGAACTGACGTCGTTGCGAATGGGCGTACTCTACACCATCGCGGCCGAGTTGATCATTCCGAGCGTTAACAATGGGCAAATCAACGTCCATCTCATCGGTGCGATTCTCCTCGGTGCCACCAACATTTTGAAGCATCGTGCGTGGCGTGCGGCACTTTGGTTCGGGGTAGCCGCTTCGCTGAAACTGTACCCCGTTGCCGCCGCATTCTTGTTCGTAATCGTCGATCCCCGGCTCAGTTGGCGATTGATTTTGGGCGTTGTGGCGATGGCTGTGCTACCGTTCCTGGGGCACGATCCGCACTTTGTAGTAAGCGAATATCGCGAATTCTGGCAATTCCTGGATCTCGACGATCGCTCGCAAACACCGTTCCTATACCGTGCACCGATCGATTGGACGATCGCACCACGAGTCTGGTTCGATACCTTCATCCCGTCGATGCTGGGCAAAGTGATTGCGGCCTTCGTTGGCCTCGGCATGGCGGCGTGTGTCGGCTACGCGAAGTTTCGTCGTAGCCGTACCGATGCGGTCGTGCTGGCACTGAGCATGGGTGCCGTCTGGATGACCGCGTTCGGCCCCGCCACGGAACTGCCCACGTACGCCTTGCTTGCGCCATCGATGGCCATCGCCGCCGCAAAGGCATCGTTCCGCAACCGCCCGATCATCGGCGCGCTGTACTGGATCGCCTACCTGCTCATTTTCGGCGCGATCATCCGTGGATCGTTCCCCGCAAACGAAATCTATCCCTGTCGGACACTGGCCCCATTGGGTGCGATCTTGTTCGGCATCGTGCAGATCTGGGAGATCGCGAACTGCGACTCGGCCCGGCAAAATGGTAACGCCTAAGACCGTGCGGGTCGCTACGTTGAAACGATGTCACAATTTCCCGAACCACCGCGAACGTTGTCGCGCGCGGAATGGCTAACCGAAATGGCGGCGTATCGCCAGCGAGTGCAACCGCTGTGCGACGATCGCGTTCGGCGAATGGCTAAGGGTCAGAAACATCCCGTTACCGATTTCCTGTTTGAATACTATTCGCACCGACCGGCCCACTTGATGCGCTGGACGCCGGGGATCGGCGTTCGGCTACGAGATGCCCAACGCGAGGAACTGGCTTGGCCGGAACTTTGGAACGCGAGCGAAGGCGGTTTGACACTTTCGCCGGAACGATTTCCGCAACACCGCTTCGAGTTCGTGCAGTGGGCGGTGAACTATCTGCGAGCGGTGCGGGACCGCGAACCGAACTTCCACTGTTTCGGTATGCACGAGTGGGCGATGGTCTATCGTGCGGACGAAGTCCGACACGCGCGCGTTCCGCTGCGGGTAACGGAACGCGAACTGGCGGCGATCGTCGAAACCAAACCGCTGAAATGCACGCACTACGACGCCTTTCGCTTCTTCACGCCGGCGGCAGTGCCACTCAACCGCATCGCACTGACGCGCCAAACGACGACCGACCACGACCAGCCGGGCTGCATTCACGCGAACATGGACCTTTACAAATTCAGCTTCAAGATCGCGCCGTACTGCGCGAGCGATGTCGTTGCGGCGGCATTCGAGTTGGCCAAAGAGGCACGCGAGATCGACATGCGTGCCAGCCCGTACGACCTACGCGAATTCGGCTACGAGCCGATCCGGATCGAAGAACGCGAAGGTTGCGAAGAGTACGTCTGTTTGCAGAAAGCGATAGCGAGTCGCGCACAGAATGTGCGTGAAGAAGTACTGCGTGAGTATCGGAAGTTGCTGTCGAGCGAGATTTCCACTCGCTCTCAATAATCCATCGTGCGGAACTCGTTCGCGGCGAGCGCCAGTGTGCCGACGGCGAAGGCAGCCGAGGTGGCGACCGAGAGTTCGGGATGGAACAGGCCCTTTTCCTGCGTGGCAATCAGTTCGGGCAATTTCATCGAAAAGCCATCCGCACGCATCGCGTCAAAGAAGATCCCGCCGAGGTCGAGTGGCTTCGGGAAGATCCAATAGCCGATGTCGAGCATCGTTTGCGAAACTCCGGATAAACCATCGACAGGGTACGCAATCAGTCGCAGGTGCGTGAAGTTCAACGCCCAGCACAGTAGCCAGAATAGCAGTGTCCCGAAGATGCACGCCACGGTGCTGCGGGTGGCGACGGCGAGGAACGTCGAGACCGAAAAGAAGATGCCGAAGTTCATGACCAATAGCGGTACCGCGAGCCAATAGCTGCCGTTCCAAACGCCCGTTCGCAGGCCGATGGCGAGCCAAGTTCCCCCGACGAACAGTACCGCGTGCAAGCTGACGAACAGCACGACGCCGATGTATTTCCCGACCAGCACCGACCAGCGTGGGGCCGGTTTTGCGAGCAAGATCGTGGCGGCTTGCGGTTCGAGGAACGTCGGCAGAAAGCCCGCCGTCCAGAGCAGCGACAACAGCACGCCGACGGTGTCCGCGAGCGCCGCCGCCAGCCACAGCTGCACGAACCGCACCGCATCGCCACGGTGCCTGCCGACGGGCACTTTGATCAGGCCGAAACCGAACGACACTTCGCCGTTGATAATCCGAACACCGTCGGCTTTCACTTTGTCCAAACCGATCCGCTCGGCTTCCTGTTGCGTGATGTACGCGGGGATTTCAAACTCGTACGTCGTCGGCGGCATATCGCCGGAAACGCTGATACTGAAGCAAAAACCGACGCACACCATCGTGAGCGCGAGCATCACCCATAAGAGTTTCGTGTGCAGCGACTGCCGGAAGGTATCGCGAACCATCCAACGGATCGTGCGAATCGCGAACGGGAGATTCATCGCGGCATACCCTTTTCGTACATGGCAAACAACGACTCTTCGAGCGTGCCCGATTGTCGCAATTCGGAGAGCGGCCCCTGCCATGCGACTTGACCCGCCACGATGGCGGCCGCACGGTCGCAAAGTTCTTCGACTTCGGGCAGAACGTGCGACACGAGCAACACGGTTTTGCCCTTTGCTTGGCGTTCGCGAACGACTTCGCGGAGCAGTTTGCGCCCGTAGAGGTCGAGGCCTTCGGTCGGCTCATCGAGGATGAGCAAGTCGGGGTCGTTGATGAGCGCCTGCGCGAGGCCGAGCCGCTGGACCATGCCTTTGCTGAATCGGCTAATCGGTTCCGCACGACGATCCGCCAAGCCGACGCGGGTGAGCGATTCGTCGACGAGCCGCGGTAACAGTTCCGATTTCAAGCCCGATAATCCACCGTAAAACGCGAGCACTTCGGACGCGGACAGGTAGCGTGGGAAGGCATGGTTCTCGTGCATGTACCCCACGCGGCCGAGCGTTTGCCGGTTGGCGATCGACGCGCCGAGCCGCTGGATCGTCCCTTTCGTGGGGCGCGCGAGCGACAATAACAGCTTGATCAGCGTGGTTTTGCCCGCACGATTCGGCCCGAGTAACCCGAAGATGCTTCCCGTCGGAATCGTCAGCGAGATGCCGCGAACCGCCGCAACGTGACTGCGCAACAGTGGGTTCGGCTTGTACGTCTTGTGGACATCGTCAAAAACCGCAGCGTGCGTCACGGGAATGATTCTCCTGGTCGCCTTCCGATTCGTGCGCAGGCAATATAGCTCACGCCTGGCAAGAAGCATCCTCCGCGCGAAGATTTCCCCGGCACATCGAACTGCACTAGCACGAACGCCCGCGATCCTTTACCGTTTCGGAATCTTACGCAGGAGATTTCGGATGATCGCCCTCTTCGTGGCTCTCGCGTTCCTTGCCCCGGCAACGTTCGCGTGCCTCTTTTACGTCGTACTCACGTACCTCGGGCGGCGGCGCGCCATTCAGATTCCCCTCGAACCGCAGACCGCGTTCGTCGTGCTGATTCCTGCGCACAACGAGGCACTTTCGATCACCGAGACGCTGCGTTCGGTACAGGAAAGTGACTACCCGGCGAAGCTGCGGCGGATCGTCGTCGTCGCCGACAATTGCTCCGACCACACCGTCGATATCGTTCGCGAACACGGTGCGGAAGTGCTCGAACGCTTCGACCGGAACTTGCGTGGCAAAGGCTACGCGCTCGCTTTTGGGTTCGATCATGTGCTGCCGAGTCGCCCCGATGCGGTGATCGTTCTCGATGCCGATTGCGAAGTCTATCCGGATCTGTTTCGGATTTTCGATGCGCATCTGCAAAGCGGCACGCCGGTCGTGCAAGCCGCCGTGGTGACGCGGAACCCTGGCCCCGATTCGGCCGGTTTCGCCTCGGCAATCGGTAGCATTATGGATAACGAAATCGCGGCGGGCAAAGACGCGCTCGGCCTGCGTCCACCGCTCCGCGGCACGGGAATGGGCTTCGCACGCAGCATTCTCGAACGATTCCCCTGGAATGCCTACGGGCTGACCGAAGATGCGGAGTACGATCATCGCCTGGCCCGAGCGGGTGTCAAAATCCGCTTCCTCGCTACCGCAGTCGTCCATAGCGAAGCCCCCGTTCTCACGGTCGATCTCTTCCAGCAGCGCCGTCGCTGGCGGGCCTCGCTGTTCGTCGGTTCGGGCATCCTCACACGTTGGATCGAAAGTAAACCGCTCGTCCTCGCGCAGTGGATGCTGACGAGCCTCGTCGTTATCGCGACCGTGTTCTGTCAACTCGTGCCTGATTGGTTCGTGCTGTGGACGGGCGCAATCGGGTTGCTCACGTTCGGCTTGTACTTCCGTGCCGGGCGGAAGGTCGGGTTGCCGCCGAAAGCGGGGCGGATGATTCTGGCGTTGCCGTGGGTGGTCGTGCGGTTGCTGTTCGTTACGCTCGGCGGATTCACCAAAAGTTCGACGATATGGCACCGGACGCGGCGGAGTGCCGAAGTCGTATGATTACGCGGCCCGGTTTCCCCTGGTCGCGGATACCGAATTCGCTCGTTCGCCGTCGTGCCGAACGCGGCGTACAACTCACTTTCGACGACGGCCCGCACCCGATTCACACCCGCGCCGTGCTCGAACGGCTCGCGAAGTGGAACGTCAAAGCGATCTTCTTCGTCGTCGGAAAATTCGTCGACAAACATCCTGATGTGCTGCGTGAAATCGTAACTGCCGGTCACGAAATCGGCAACCACACATACGCACACAAAGTCGCATCGGCGTGGGCGTTGCAGGCCGTTACCGACGATGTGCGCCGGTGCCATGCGGCCATCGAACGGGCTTGTGGCGTGCAACCGAAATGGTTCCGCCCGCCACTCGGACGGGTGAACGTGGCCACGCTGACTGCGGCGGCGCGATGCGGGTATCGCACGATGAATTGGTCGCTCGATTCGAACGATTGGCGTTGCCGCAATCGCGATGATGCCGAGAAATGCGCCGAGGCCATCCTGCGTGAAGTCCGGCCCGGCGATACGCTGCTTCTGCACGATTGCCACGAGTGGATCGCGCCGATCCTCGACCGCATTCTACCGTTACTTCTCGCCGAACACGCTCTTGAATAACGTCTGCATTTGCTCCCACGATTTCTTGTCGGCGGCTTCGTTGTACGCGAGGCCCTTCACGCCTTTTTCGTCGATCCCCTTCACCGTGAAGCTATGCACCGCATCGGGGTAACTCTCGAACTGATAGCTCACCTTGGCTTCATCGAGCGCGCTACGGAACTTCTTGATGTTCGCCTCGGGGATGAACGCATCGTCGGCCCCGTGGCAGATCAGCACTTTGCAAGTGATCTTCCTGGCTTCGTCGGCCGAAGGCGTCGGCAGTGCGCCGTGGAAGCTGACAACGGCGCTGAGGTCGTTCCCCGCAAGTGCGAGTTGCAGTGCCGTCGAACCGCCGAAGCAGTAGCCGATCGCGGCGGTCTTCTTCGCGTCGACTTCGGGGCGCTCCTTCAGCAACTTCAAAGCGGCTTCGGCGCGGCCACGCCAGACTTCGACATTCTTGCGAACTGTCGCTGCCATCGCGCCGGCTTCCTTCGGGTGTTCGGTCGTTTTGCCGTCGCCATACATGTCCGCACAGAACGCCACGTAGCCGAGTTCGGCGAGCATTTCCGCCCGCTTCTTCGCGTAATCGTTCAGCCCCCACCATTCGTGAACGAGCAGAATGCCGGGACGCTTCTCCTTGGTTGCCTCATCGAACGCGAGGAACCCTTTCAGCGTGATGCCGTCGAACTTGTAATCGACGACCTGCGTTTTGACGGCCGCCGATGCCGTGCCCGTCAGGCTGATGATGCCGATAAGTGCAAAAAACTTCCGCATGTGCAAACTCCTTGTAGTGGTGCGAAACCGTGGCTATTGTATTCCCGTTTCGGGTGGTGCCAGTGCAGTTCGGGCGTCTTCGGGCGTGGGAAACATCCGCCGTACGACGGAACGCGACAGTCGCCCGTCGAAGCCCGCGAATTGCAATCCGGCGAGCCGCTGTTTCGTTGCGCGTTCGGCGAACTGCTTACGCATCAGGCGGAGATCGGGCGTTTCGCCGATCTCCGCTCGCAGTTTCGCGGCAGCGCAGATGCCGTAGGCCATCAGCGATTCGATATCGATAAGGTACGTTTGGAACGCCTCGTAATGTTCGCGATAATACGCGAGGACTTCTTCCGGTACGCGATCGCTGCCGAGCGATTGCAGTTGGCGTTCGAGGTCCGGCCAACCTTGCCATTCGGGGTGCGCATCGATCATTTCCACCGTGCGGGCGTACGTGCAACTGACGACGAGCTTCAGCAATCGCAGGTAATCGGGCGACTTCACCTTCACGCGATAAACGACTTCATTGCCGTGCTCGATGACGATGACGGTGCCTTCCTGATCGGTGCCTTTCCACGCTTCGAGCAGCTCGTCGATCTGCGCCGCGAGCGTTTCCGATTGCGGCTGAAATGCATCGACCACCGTGAAGTGGCTTGCCGATGCGATCGCCTGCAACTCGCGATACGTGATATACCTGCACGCAGTTTTGTCGAACGCGGCGATCAAGATCAGGTCTTCGCGACCCGCATAATCGGTGATGACTTGCGAATCGGGGTGCAGAAATTCAAACAACAGCGTGAGGTTGTCGAACTCTGGGCGATGCTGCAACAGTTGCGGATACTTCGCGGCTGCAATCTGCCGCGACGTGCTGAGGTAGTCGAAGTGCGACAACTTCGTCGGCGCTTCATCGTCTTGCGGGCCAGCACAGATCGCGCCTTCAATCATCCCGCGCGTTGTGAACCAAACCTGCCCGCCATGCTGGAATCGCTGGATCAGCGTGCCGTCGAATTTCCGCAGGAATAGCAACCGCGAATCTGGCCCGATCTCCATCAAACTCGCGACATCGGCCAGCGTCACGTTGCGTTCGCCGAGGTTGTAAATCTTCACCAACGGCAACGAAATCAACTCGAACGGCGACCGCCGATAGACGATCCCCTTCGCATACAACTGATGCGGTTCTTGCGGCGTAAACAACAGTTTCGTGGCATTCGCCAGCACCAGTTCGCCGATGATCCGCTTCACCAACAGCGGATCGGCATCGATGCGCGCGAGCACCGCCGCCGGATCGTCCCGCAACGCCGCCAGCAACTTGTCCGTTCGGAGTTCCATGATTCGATTCTTTGTAGCCGAAGTCGTGCGAATTCACATCGACCGCTTCGCCATAGAATGACGCGATTCCACTCCCACGGTGAAGCGGCATGAGTACGGATGCGACGATTTACATCGATGGCGGTTCGCGCGGCAACCCCGGCCCCGCATCGTATGCCGTGGTGCTGACGCGCGAAGGGCTGCCGCCGCTCGAAGAAGCCAACACGCTCGGCAAGGCGACGAACAACGTGGCGGAGTACACGGCACTCGTTCGCGCACTCGAATTGGCTGCCGCGAATGGCGTGAGGCAGATTCAGCTATTCAGCGATAGCGAACTGCTCGTGAAGCAGATGAACGGCGAGTACAAGGTGAAGAATGCCGACCTGCAAGACCTCTACCGCGAAGCGTGCGAACTACGACGGAAGTTTCAGAAAGTGACGCTCCAGCACGTTCGCCGCGAACTCAACAAACGCGCGGACTTTTTGTGCAACGAAGCGCTCGATGGTCGCCCGCGCGTGGCCGGTGAAGAAATTGCGGAAACGTCTGCGCCCAAAGCGAATCGCGTCGAACCGGCGAAAACCGTCGGCGACGACAAAGTGCGCGACGATGCCGTCGATTGCCTGCGTGCGGCCGCGCAAAGTTGGGCCGACCACGGGCCGCGTAACCCGAGTGCGGAGCAAGTCTGGGAGCAACTCTGGTCGATCCTCGAAGAAGGCGGCGTACTGCGAAAGAAGAAGTGAAGGTACGGGGTCCAAAATCGACGTAAGTCACAATTGCGGAGGCTCCAAAACC
>JAYSKW010000227.1:0-5299 GCA_043726085.1 Limnoglobus sp. | reverse complement strand
GGGGTGTCACTCGTGGCCCGCGCGAACGATCTGGTGTCGCTGTACCTCGCCCTCGAAATGATCAGCATCCCGACGTACGTGCTGTTGTACCTGCCTGCCCAGGGGAAAGCGGGCCAGGAAGCCGCCGCGAAATACTTCCTGCTCAGCGTGCTTTCGTCGGCGGTCATGCTCCTCGGTTTCAGTTACCTCTACGGCCTCGCCGGGACGACGAACCTGAGCGCGATGAACGCCGCCCTCACCGCAGCCAACGCCGTCGCCGTGTCGCCACTCGCCGCACTCGGCATCGTTCTCGCCGTCGCCGGCCTCTGCTTCCGCATCACGGCAGTGCCGTTCCACTATTACGCACCCGACGTTTACCAAGGCGCACCGACGGGGGTCGTGGCACAACTCGCGGTCATGCCGAAGATCGCCGGGTTCATCGCACTCGCCCGCATCCTCGGTATGACGCACTCCCCGATGACCGAACTGCCCTTCCCCACCGCGACGCAAGTTCCGCTGATGCTCTGGGTAATCGCCGCCGCCACGATGACACTCGGCAACGCGATGGCACTGTTGCAAGACAACCTCAAACGCATCGTCGCGTACTCGGGGATCGCCCACGCCGGGTATATGTTGCTCGGGTTACTGACCGTGACCGCCTACGCCCCCGCAGAACTGAAGCTCACCGCCGCGAGCGTCAATGGCCTCGACGCGATCCTGTTCTACCTCGTCGCCTACGCGATCATGACCATCGGCACGATCGCGGTGATTGCCTACATGAGTTCCGAAGATCGCCCGATCGAAACCGTCGACGATCTTGCCGGTGCCGGGCAGACGAACCGCTTCGCCGCCGTGCTGCTCACCGTGTCGCTACTCAGCATGATCGGCTTCCCGTTCGTGGCCGGTTTCTGGGGCAAGTTCCTGCTGTTCTTCGGCCTGTACGACGCCCCCACCACGAGCGGCATGGGCACGATGTATCGCGTACTCGCCGTCGTCGCCGCGGTGAATGCCGCCATCGGTGCGGTGTACTATCTCCGCATCATCGGCGTGATTTACCTACGCTCCCCGCTCCGCGAAAATGCACCCGCCAAAGGCCTCGGCCCCCTGAGCGCCGCCATCCTCTGCACACTCGCCACACTCGTCATCGGCTTCTTCCCGCAAGCCCTCACCGACCTTTGCAAATCCGTCTCAACAACCCCTGGCAAAGTCGCAACGACCGTAGAACCGCGACGATAAGCACTGTATGTTGAAGTCACTATTCCAATGGAGGCGTTGCCAATGCCAGCCACGAACCTGCGAGACGAAGCCCACCGACTCGTCGATCAATTGTCCGCCGACGCGAACTGGGACGACCTGCTCTACCAGATATACGTCCGCCAATCGATCGAGGCTGGATTGGAAGACTGCCGAGCGGGCCGATTGATTCCGGTAGCCGAAGTGCGGCAACGGCTGGTATGAGCATACCCACCATGACAAGCCCGGTGGCTTGTAAGAACGGAAACGAGTTGAACTCGAAATCGAGTGATAGCACATGACTACCGACGGTTCAGCGCCTCGGAGAACTGGCAGCGAATCCGAGACGCGGGCGTCGAGGACGGCCCCAAATCCGGCGGTGACTGCGGCCCTCGCGGAGTACGCACCGACTTTTGCCATGCTCAAATGGAATCGGGTTTCCGGTGGCCTGAGCGGCGCGATGGTCTTCGCGGGCGTCGATTCGTCGCCTCGGTTTTCGCTGAAGCTCTTCCCGAAACAGTCGGCGAATCGGGTCCACCTCGAAGCGGTTCATCGTGCGATTGCCGCAGCGCAGCCGACGCACCTCGTTCCCGAACTCGTCTCGTCGCGTTCGGGTGTCGCGCTCGTCGAACGGCCTGAGTATTTTTGCGAAATGACAACGTGGGTGCTGGGCGAACCGAATCGCGACGACTCGCAGTTGCGGTTGCAAAATGCCTGCGAAGCGCTGGCGAAACTGCACGAAGTCTGGCGACGATTCGATTCCGGTGTTGCGCCGTTCCCAGCTGTGGCACGGCGATTGCGCATCCTCCGCGAATGGCGAACGAATTACCAAGTCACGCATTCGCCGCAAGTGAACGATGCCGAGCGCGTGCTACCCGCATGGATCGACTGGGCCGAACGCACGCTCGCACCGCTCGAGGGCAACCTCGTCGACGTTCACCCGTGCCTATGCGACGTCCACCGCGAACACGTGTTGTTCCATCCGTTTCGCAGCACGGTCAGCGGCTTCATCGACTTTGCCGCGATGAAGTTCGATCACCCAGCGGTCGATCTCGCAAGGTATATCGGCAACGACGCGAACGCCTTGCAAGTCGGCCTCAACGCCTATCGCGAAGCCGGTGGCGCACCGAGTGTCACAGCGGACCTCGTTACGATTCTCGACCGCACCGGAACAGTCGCCGCCGTGGCCTACTGGCTACTTCGCAAGCAAAACGACGGGGAACTACCACTAGCAGGAGAAGTACGATTGAGACGAGCGGTGGGCACGCTACAAATGCAATCGCACCCACATCTGTTCGCCTGAAAGCGACGCGACCTACGGCATTTGTAATAGTTGCCTAGTTCAGGATCATGCAAACGCGGACGCCGCAGTCGATGTTTCGGTCTTCCGGCGGGTAGTTGAGGCGGCGCGCCGCGCGACAATGTGCAGGATCGCTGTACCAGGAGCCGCCGCGAACGATACGGTTTTTTTGTCCGATACTGTACAAATTATCGCACCATTCGTAAGCGTTACCCGACATGTCCGAAAGCCCCCATGGATGAGTCGCCACCTTCGCGTAACTCCCCACCGTTGTCGTTCGCTCCAGATACGCACCCTTCGTCTCCGTGCCATACAGGGGAGATAAGCTACCGTCATTGTTCGCTTTGTCGCCGTTTAACGCATTGCCCCAGTAGAAGTGTTGCTTGTTCCCCTTACCGCCACGGTACGCATACTCCCATGCATCCTCGTGCGGTAACTGGAAGCGACCGGCCTTGCCAAACAATTTTGCCATGCCGCCCTTCGCGTTCAGCTTTTTCAAAAAGACTTGCGTATCATCCCAACTCAGTTGCTCCACTGGGAAATTGGCCGTATCGAAACCTTGCACTTTTGCCTTGCCCTGGCCCGTCGCGCAGAAATAGCTCGGGTTCGCGCCCATGACCGACTGCCATTCCTTCTGGGTACATTCGGTCTTCCCCAACCAAAATCCCTCGGTTTTGAATTGGCCCCGCGAAGCTTCCGTTTCGTTGTCCAGCCAATCCCGACGCTTCCCTTCAAAGAAGGTATTCGTCAAATAATCCTGCTCCATCTTCGGCGAACCCAATTGGCACTCCCCTTTCGGAATCCAGCAAAACACCATCTTCACTCCGTCTGCGATCTCGAACGAAACCTCTTCGCCACCTTTGAGCGAAGTGAGATCCAACGGCTTCGCCTCTTGGCCAACCAGTGAGAGCGAACCGTTGAACACGACGATGAGCACAAGAGTCATATTGCGGAGTGACATGATACGCATCCTCGGAACATCAGGCGTTTGATTGCTAAAACACTAGCAGTTTGCAACGACTCCGTCGACGGATACAACCGGCACGACGATTCTGTCTTGTCGATCCAGCAGAATTTAGCCCACGATGCTAAACGCGGTCGAGTCGAGGTTACACCAGTTTAAGCCTGGTTTACGTGCCACGCTTTTACATCCTGCCCGAACTCGATCAACGGTGCTTTCTTGGTAGAGTCCATTAACTCGTGGAATTGATACGTCACATATTCCCATTCCGGTGTGCAGAACATCATGTAATAACCGTCCACGCCATCGGAGGTACAAATTGCCAGATTCTGGACAGGAAGTAGTGGATCTCCACAATTCGGCGGCGGTAAGTATCCAATCGGCAAGATCGGCAGCGAGAAGTAGCCGTATTCCACGACCGCGAACCCATGAATGGTTGCTGGCGTTTCCATCCGCGTCTTGCCTCATTTCCCTACCATTGTCTGCGGCTAAACTGGCACGGGAAGTATCTGCCCAAGGGTGTGTCAGCCAAACAAAACCGGACGGACCACAATCCATACGTGTCGCCATCGAGTACCAAAAACAACTCGAAGTCGTCTACCGAGTCGTCTGATCCCTTACCGAACGCGACGCTTTGCAACATCCACGGCCCGCGAGATTCAAATCGCCCAGGTACGACAAACGCGAGCAAGTAGTCGTTAGCATTTGAGACGAACAAATCGACATGAGCGGCGACCCGTTTGGCCAAGTCGAATCGTATCGGGTCGGGGCCATTGGCATCGCCCGCCACTTCAAACTCGCCACCAACACAGTCGTACGTCCACAATCCATCTGCTGTCATGTATCGGACTGTCGTCGGTTCGACCGGCCATCGTTGGGGACCGCATAGCACACCATCCACGCTGCTCTCCAACTTTGTGACTGAAGGAATTGGTAACCGTTCACGGGCAGATTGCATTTTCAACGTTCCAGAACCCGTAGGTCGTGGTCGAAGAGGCTTTGCGATGAGGCCCGACAGAGTATCCGCGACATAAACCCGTAAAGTTTGGAATCCTCGCGTGAATGCACTGTCGGTGCCCACTCAAAGCTTCGACCCGACCTACAATACCAGTGGGTTCAAAGCAAGAAGGAATACCCCGTGAACGGTTACAGGAATTGAATGGATTTTTACCCCGTGAAGCCGGGGGGCGGGGTGATGGTGCCGTCGTTGTAGCGTCCGGAGAGTTGGCCGGAGTTGAAGTTGGCGGGTGCGGACCACATGGCGGCTTCGACGTAGCTTTTGAAGTGCGTGCCGATGAGCCGCTGCCAGCCGTTACCGAGGCTGTTCGCGGCCTGATTCGCGTTGATGCACAACCCGGAGTCTTGCACTTTCACGATCGTTTCGAGGCCGCGTTCTTCGAGGTCGAACGTGACGAACGATCGTCCGGGTCCGGTCCAATCGGGGTACATTTCGCACGCCCACGTCATCCGGTAACCCGGCGACCAGACGACGACGGTACCCCACAACACGCCACCGCCGCCGTTCCAGGCTTCGTAGACGCGGCCGCCGAGTTGGCCTTCAATCACGAACCCGGCGGGGTTCTCCGCCGAGAAAAAATCTTTCGGCCACCAGTTGTTGGTCTCCTCGGTCAGTGCCGTCCAGACCCGGTCGCGCGGCGCGCGGATCGACACTTCGAAGGCGACTTGATAACTCTGCGCCGGCTTCATCATCTTCGGGTTCATCATGGTGGCGTCTCGAGAGTGTCTCCGTGCCGCTGGGTTTGCGGGATCGCTCGGTGCGGCGAGGTCGACGATTTCGATTTCGCCGGCCACGCCGTGCGTGCTCT
>JAYSKW010000226.1:0-1605 GCA_043726085.1 Limnoglobus sp. | reverse complement strand
ACCATCTTCGCCCCAGTCGATCACTTCGGCACGGCCGAGTTCGATCGGCGATGGCTTGCGTTCGATTTGCTCGAGATTCGCCTTCGGGTAACGGATGCTTATCGGGCCTTTGTGCTTCAGCGCGAACTGGAGCATCGGCTCGACATCGGCCTCGTCGCCGGGGGCCATGCTCGTCATGTTCGGGAACAATCGCAGGTATGGCACATCGAAGACGCCGTGGTGCGTCGGTCCGTCGGGGCCAGCCAACCCAGCGCGGTCGAGTGCGAGCACGACAGGCAGGTTTTGCAGGCAGATCTCTTGGAAAATCTGGTCGAAACCGCGTTGCAGGAACGTCGAGTAAATATCGACAATCGGCCGCGCACCGGCTTTCGCCATGCCCGCCGCGAACGCGACGGCGTGGCTTTCGCAGATGCCCGTATCGAAAAACTGCTTCGGAAATTCGTCGCGAATCGTCTCGAGTTTGTTGCCTTGGCACATCGCCGCCGTGATTACGCACGCCTTCGGATCGGCTTTCAATGCGGTGCGAATTGCGGAGGACATGGCATCGGTGTACGCCTTGGCGTTGCTCTTTTTCATCGAGAGAATCGCCCGTTTCGGACCGACTTTCTCGAACACCGGCGGGCTGTGGTACGTTACCGGATCGTCTTCCGCCTGGGGCACGCCGCTTCCCTTCGTCGTGAAGACGTGGAGCAAGATTGGCCCCTTCTGGCCCTTCAAATCGCGCAGGGTTTTCCGCATCGCATGGAGGTCGTGGCCGTCGACGGGACCGAAGTAGCGGAAGCCGAATTCCTCGAACAACATGCCATCTTTGAAGTATGCCTTCATGCCATCGCGAAGGCTTTCGAGCGAGGCGCGTGCCGCTTCGCCGACGAGCGGAATCTGCTTCAAAATCTCGTTGAGCGTGCGTTTGCCACCCTGGTACAGTCCCGTGATGCGGCAATGATCGAGGTACTTCGCGACGCCACCGGTTCGCGGGCAGATGCCCATTTTGTTGTCGTTCAACACGACGAGCACATTCTGGTTCAGGCCCGCGATATTGTTGAATGCCTCGAACACCATCCCGCATGGCAACGCCCCGTCGCCGATAACGGCCACCGCGTGACGTTCGGGGTGGCCGAGCAAATCGTCGCCCGCTTTCAACCCGGAAATCGTCGAAACGCTGGCCCCGGCATGACCGGTCACGAACAGGTCGAACTCGCTCTCGGCGGGGTTCGGGAAGCCCATCAGGCCGCCCTTGGTGCGAATCGACTGGAAGCGGTCGTAGCGCCCCGTGATGAGCTTGTGCGGGTAGATCTGGTGCCCGGTGTCCCAAATCAGCCGATCGCTGGAGAAATCGTAAGTGAGGTGCAGTGCCAGGCAGAGTTCGACGACGCCGAGGTTACTGGCGAAGTGAGCCGGGCGCGTCGTTAGCACGCGAATCAGCTCTTCGCGAATCTCTTGCGCCACTTGTAGCAGTTGCGGATCGCTCAGCGCAAGCAGATCGGCGGGGCGTTGAATTTTCGATAGTAGTTCGGCGTGTGCCATGTCAAAAACTCCCCCGCGCGACTCCGGCGTGCGGCTGATTTATCGATCCCGATCGACGACAAACTGCGCGAGTGCGGCAAG
>JAYSKW010000225.1:0-2542 GCA_043726085.1 Limnoglobus sp. | reverse complement strand
CTTTGCTCTCCGGCTTTCGCCAGCTGCTCGGGCGTCTGGTGTAACACGAAGGGATAGTTTGCGTTGCCGTGTGACACGTGCGATTCGCCGACGTCTTTCGGGGCCATCGCTTGTACGAGGTCCGCGCGTGACAGCGTCAACAGTCTCGCGTTGTTCGCTTCGACAAGCTTTGCTTTGAACGCGGGCAGGCCCATCGCGGCGACGTCCGGGTGGTCTTTCGCCATCCGGTCGTGCAGGTGCGAGATGAACATGAGGTCGTCACCGTGCCACCCCTTGCGGTGCCCACCGTGGCCGCCGCCGACCGGCGTCGTGTCAAGGCTCTTCTGCGTGGCCGCGTGGACTCGGTCCGCGAAATCTTCGAGCGGCGGCTTAGGCGTAGCGGGCGGCGGCTTCGCGTCCGTCGTCGGTGCGGACGGATGCACTTCCATCGCGCCGCCGGATGGCTTCGCCGTCGCACTCGCCGCCCGTTTATCGTAGGCTTCGGCTCGTCCGTCTGCCGCGTCCTCCCGATCCTTGCCGACGCTATCGGCCTGCCCCTTGACGTGTGTGACCAGTGCCGCAACCATATCGTCGCGTTTCTTGGCGTTCCCGAAGCTCGCCATCAACGATGCTCGCGTGTTCCTCAGCGCCGCCACGGGCAATGCCGAGATGTGCGTAGCGAGTTCCGCGAGGTCTTCGTGCGTGTGCGTGCCCGCCATCACCTTCCCGGTCAGATGCGCGGCGGCCGTCGATGACGCTTTGACCTTCTCGCGAACCGCACCCGGCATCGACTCTTGATACCTCAGTTGCTTCGTCGACGTGTCTTTCCATCGCGTTTTGCCGTTACTCGATGTTCCGTGTGCTATCCACGCGAAGTCCTTACGGTCCGCGAACAGGCTTTGCAATTCCTCAGGCGACATATCGCCGATGACGTCGATGAGGTGTTGATTCGATTCGGGGTCACCCGCTTCATGCGCCTCATTTTGCAAGTGCATCATCGCAAGTAACGCGAGGTTCCGCGCGTAGGACGGCTGAGTTTCGGGGCTTGCCGCAAACTGTCCAGCGCCGTCCCCATCGGGTTCGTCACCAGACATCAAGCCGTTGGTGATTGCAATCGCTGAGTCAGGCGGTGCTAACTTGACAAGGTCGATCAGCATCGCAAGCGTAGCCACGTCGTCCGGCAATTCCGGTGTGGGCGAGGACGTAAGTTCAGCCAGCACGTCCGAAGCAGGTTCGTTCCACCCGTGGTCGATCAGGTGCCGCGTTTCCGGCATGTCGCTTTGTTCGTCAACCCACGCGGTGAATTCGCCCCAACCGGTGTTGCTGCAAAGAAAGCTCGGAGTATCTTCACCGACTGCAAAGTAAATCGACATCGTTACCCCTTACTTTTTGGCACGGACGGTTTGCCCGGTTTTGGCGTTGGTAAACCCTTTGCCGTTTTCGTCCTGAAAGGGCTTCCACGTTCCGACACGTAACGCGGCGTCGGTTCGTTTTGCGGCATCGGGGAGGTCTGCTTCCGGCATATTCATGACTTTTTTCAACTCGGCCAAATCCTTGACCTCATGCATCGCGTCGATTGAAAATTTGCTTCCGCCAACTCCGCGACGATAGAAAATTCTTCGCTTCGATTCGTCGTGATTGCCCGGCCCATTCGCGTTGAAAACGTCATGGTCATCGAGCACGACCGTGTGGAATGTCGCGCCCTGGGCCTTCTCCCATATGATTTTACGCACCTTCGCGTAGGGGTTCATATCGACTTGTCGATTCGCGCCGACAACGCTCGTTTTCAGTTCGATGCCGTGTGCAACCTTGCCGTCTTTCCCTGGTACCATCACGTCTACGGGTTCGCCGTTCGGCAACGACACGCCCTTCAACGCCAGCGCGATTTTCGGCTCATTGTGTTCTTCCGCATATCTCTGAATATCTCGGCCAACCATCACGTGGGCTTTCTTTGCGGATTCGGCTTGTTTCGATGGTGTCTTTTGTGTGGTCTTCGCCTTTTGCACCTTCGATGGCGACAGGGGCTTCGCCGGTGGCGTGGGCTTTGGTGACTTCGCGGTAGGCGTCGTCGAACCATGCTCGTGTTCTTCGCCGGTTGCCGGGTTAACCCACCTGTGTGTAGATGGCTTCCATTTAAGGTTAGGGCGAGGTGGGGGGCCAGGGGGTGCCGTAGAGCTTGCCACTCCTGCCGCGAACTGCTTGACGCGACCGAATTCCCGCGCAGCCATCGCGTCCGGCGCGTCGAGGTAGTTCACGGGCAGTTGCGCGATGCCGTCTCGTTTCGCGGACGCGAGCCGATGGTGCCCGTCGATGACGTACACACGACGATCGTCGGGGTCGAGCCACACATCGAGCGGTTTCATCGACGCCACCGCGAACCGCTCGTTACGCCTGCTGCCTTCGATGCCCGTAATCGGGTCGGTGTTTTCCCGCCACTGGAACCGCTCCGGGTCGGTGTGGATCATCGACGTGGGGAGCGTCTGGGTCGGAGCGGCAGGCGTTACGAATGGTGGGTCGCCGTCGTCACCGCGTGGCGGGACACGGGGTTTGGTGCTGGAAGAGA
>JAYSKW010000224.1:0-2968 GCA_043726085.1 Limnoglobus sp. | reverse complement strand
CCTATGCATGTTTTCTGCGACATGAAGCGGACTCAAAATCCGAGGATGTGAATCGCGATTCACCGATTCTAACAACCACGTGACGCAATTCGCGTTCAACCAGTACGGCCAGCAGACGAGCCGCACGCTGCCGGATGATGGGAATGCCGCGACGAACGAAACCGAGACGATGGCGTACAACTCGTTCGGCGATCTCGATTTCAGCTTCGACTTTAACGGTGCGAAGGTCGATCGCGTTTACGATTATGAGGCGGGTAGCGGGCTGACGACGAAGTACGGTCGCCGGCGAACTCACACACAAGCCGCTCGACCGAGAGTTGCTCGACCGCTTCGCGGCCGAGGTCTGCGGGCGTGGGGAGGTGTGCGACCTCGGGTGCGGTCCGGGGCAGACGACCGCCTACCTGCACGGCTGCGGCGTCCCGGCGTGTGGCCTCGACCTGTCGGCGGAACTGCTGCGTGAGGCCGGCCGACGGCACCCCGGCGTAGCGTTCGAGCCGGGGGACATGCTGGCCCTGCCACGGACGGACGGCACGGTCGCCGGCGTGGTCGCGTTCTACGCCATCGTCCACTTCTCGCCGGCCCAACTCCGGCGGGCGTTGGCGGAGATGTACCGGGTTCTGCAGCCCGGGGGCCGGCTCCTGCTCGCCTTCCACATCGGGGAGGAGACGGTTCGCATCGAAAAGTTCCTCGACCGCCCCGTGGCGCTCGACTTCACGTTCTTCCGTCCGGGACTCGTCGCCGATGAGCTCACCGGAGCCGGATTTACGGGGGTGGAGGTCATCGAGCGCGACCCGTACCCCGACGTGGAACACCCGACTCGGCGGGCATACGTTTTCGCCATCAAACCTGCGCGTGCACTGTCGTTGCCCACCCAAAGCATCCGGCCCGACCTACAAAACCTGTCGTTCGATACCTGAACGGATTGCCCCGCGAACGGTTACCATTTTCAACAATGGCACAAAAAAGCACCCGACAGAATCAGGGATTTCTGCGGATACTCCTGCCATCTCGTGTTACGCTGGCGACATCCAAATCCGCGAAGTGAGTGAAGATTTCGTCGAGCAACCGGAGGCACCTGTGGATGAAATCCGTTTCTGGGAGATGATCGAAATCGCATGGCAAACCGTGGGCGGCAAGTTGAAAGTCCGTCAGTAGCTCATCGACCGAAAACTTTCGGAAGAGAAAGCCGAAGCGTTGCTCGAATCGCTGGAGGAGGTTATCCCGGCGTTACGCGAACAACTCGGCGTACTTTCGGCCGCAGAGTTGTTGGCATTCGATCGAATCCTCGAAAAGAAGCTTTATGAGATCGATCGCGCAGAGATCCAGGAATATACCGACGGCTCCGACGATGGGTTTCTCTATGCTCGCGGTTTCGTAGTTGCCGCTGGCAAGGGATATTACGATGCGGTCAACGCCAAGCCATCTGTTGCCTTAATGGATTTGGAGTGCGAGGAAATGTGCTATCTGTCGTGGCATATTCACAACGAGAAATTCGGGGATGTTCCGCAGTCCGGCATCTCACGAGAGACGGGATCGAACAAGGGAGGTTGGCCGGATCTCGTGTAGCGTCGCTTTCGCTTTCGCTCACGCTTTCAGCGATCAGCGGTCAGCAGTCAGCCGATCCGGTAATATGGGTACTCAGTGCTATTTTCGCTGACAGCATTCAACCGATCAGCATTCCGCCTAGCTGAAAGCTGACCGCTGAAAGCTGACCGCTCTTGTACTGGCGTAACTTACGATGTCGCGAATTTCTTCGATTCTCATTACGGGGGCGTCTGGCGAGATTGGGCATAGCCTGATCGAACGGCTGGCGGCGGGGCCGCAACCGGTGATTACGCTCGACCTGAACGCGCTCGCACCCGAGCACGGCAAGAAGGTTCGCAAGGAGTTCGTCGGCTCGATTCTCGACAATTCGCTCCTCGAACGCATCCACGCCGAATACGAGATCGACCGCGTTTACCACCTTGCGGCATTGCTCTCCACTCGCAGTGAATTCTCTCCGGCGCTCGCGCACAAAGTCAACGTCGAAGGGACGCTGAACCTGCTCGAGTTCGCGCAGAAGGCGGGCGAATCGCATGGCCGACCCGTCGTGTTTTTCTACCCGTCGAGCATTGCCGCGTATGGCTTGGCCGATGTCGAAACCAAGCACGCGGTCGGCAAAGTCCGGGAAGACGATCACCTGCACCCGACGACAATGTACGGCGCGAACAAGCTGTACTGCGAACACCTCGGGCGCTATTATGGGCGGCATTACAAGCAACTTTCGGCGAACGCGCTCGGGAAGATCGACTTCCGCTGCATTCGCTTTCCCGGCCTGATCTCGGCGATTACCGCGCCTTCGGGTGGCACGTCGGACTTTGCTCCCGAGATGATCCACGCCGCCGCGAAAGGCGAACCGTACGCCTGTTTCGTTCGCCCCGATACGCGGATTCCGTTCATGGCGATGCCCGATGCGGTGACCGCGATTCAGCACCTCATGGACGCACCGCGGGCGCAGTTGCAGCGCGTGGTGTACAACATCGGGGCGTTCGCGCCGTCGGCGGAGGAAGTCCGCGTCGTGGTGATGCGTGCGTTTCCCGGTGCGAAGATCACGTGGGAAGTCGATGCAAAACGGCAGGGGATCGTCGACAGTTGGCCGGCGGATGTCGACGACAGTGCGGCCCGCCACGACTGGGGCCACGCGCCGCGCTACGGCTTCGATGCCGCATTCGGCGAATACCTCATCCCCACGATCCGCAATCGCTACGCCTAATCACCTGAATTTAATTAACCGTCCCATTTAGGCTGCGATCGAAAACATTAACAACAAACGGCGCTCAGAACGCAAAGAAGTACTTGAGATACGGAATTCATTTTTTCGAACTTTGCTTTGCGTCTTTGCGTCTTTGCGCCTCTGCGTGAGAAACGTTTTGATTTGCATTTCCTGCCAACCGGGTCGGGATAAAATCCTTTCTCACGCAGAGGCGCA
>JAYSKW010000223.1:0-4973 GCA_043726085.1 Limnoglobus sp. | reverse complement strand
GGAGGAACTCGATGTGGCACTCGATCAAGCTCTGGCTCGGTTGGGTCATGAATGATCTGATTCCCGCCGCACGCGGTCGGCCCGGCAATCAGGCCGTCCACTTGCGCTACGAAGCCGTCGGGCGGACGTTCTACGAAATGCCGATCCCGTGGAGCGCCGACGTGGTCATCGTCGAAGTGCTGCTACGCCTAGCACCGCCGATGCGGCAAAAGAACGACTACGCACTCCGCATTCCCGGCTGTCCGCCGATACTTCCCGAACTGCTCCGCAAAGACGACAAAGACCCGAAACGCTATCGCCTCACGTTCCGGTTGCCTGCGCCGGAAGTATCGGTGCGGGCGGAGTTATTGTGGAAGATGCGGTTGATCGCCGATGTGCCGATCCCCGTGTTGACGGCGGAGGCGTTCCTCTCGCAGTTGCAAATCTCGAACCCGACGGTTGCGGTGAAACTCGGCGATTGCACGGTAGCCGCGACGACGTTCGTGGCTGCCCAGTGCCGGGGTCTCATGGCGATGGCGGTGATCAAAAGCCCCACAACGCTCGCACCGCTCGCCGAACTCGGGCTGCACGTGACGTTCCGCTCGAACCGCACCGCCATCGAGTACGACGTCCCCGTGACACTAACGAGTTCGCAACTCGCCGCAAAAGAAGCGATGTTTGCGGTGTCGCCGCCGAAATTGCCCCGGAAGTCCGGGAATTACTCCGCCACGTGGTACGCCGGTACGAAGAAACTCGCGAGGATCGACTTCGTCGCGGTGACGCTGGCCCAGTTCGCGAAGTCGCTGCGCGTGTCGGGCAGTCGGTTCGCGATTGCGGATCGAACCGGCCAAGTGCGGATGATGCGACATCCACCGCAAACGCCCGGCGAAGAAGTTCGCATCGGCCCTTGTTTCGTGCTGAATAGCTATGAATTGGGCATGGCCGGCTGGATCGATTTGCGTGCCGTCGCACAATCCACTGGCAGCACGCAACACCCGCCACTCGAACTCACGGGATTGGTATTAATCACCGACGGCCCATCGCTATTCGCGCCGGGAATGCTCGATGAAGCGATGCTACGCGGCATCACCGCATTCGAGTTGCGCTACCGCAAACAGCTCCTCTCCGTGTTGTCTTTGAACCCCGTACCGATGGCCGCATTCAACGCCGAAGGCGGCTTCAAACCGCCACCGGAATTCAGTTGGAGTCCCACCGCCGACGAAGAACTCGCTCAGAAGCTATCGAAGTTGATGCGAGGCGAAGAGTAAAATCGACGTAAGTCTGAATTGCGTAACGATTTTTCGTCTGTTTTTGCCATTTTCGCGTCCCAAAACGCCACTTTTCGATCGCAAATCGCCGATCCGTTCCGAGGTGTTTTGCATTATCATGCATTCCTGTCGTGGCTTATGTCGAAGCCCTTGATTTCACATAAGCCGAAAGTACCGACATGAAATCGACCGAATGCGACCGAAAATCGACCGAATGCGCCGTTTCTATGTCATTTGGGCGCACTTCTATGTCATTTGCGCGCATTTCTATGTCACTCCGTGCGCGACGCGAATTTCGACTTACGCCAGATCGCCTTGGATTTTTTGACTAATGGCGTTCGTGTGGGTGAACCGAGAAACGGCTCGCGCCAGCTTCACTGCCAGGAATGGCCCTTCGTACACGAGGCCGCTGTAGATCTGAATCAGGTCGGCACCGGCGGCGATCATCGCTCGTGCGGATGCGATGTCGTCGATGCCGCCGCAACCGATCAGTGCCGCGTTCGTTCCGATGCGTGTGCGGATTTCGGCGACACGCTGGAGTGCGAGTTCGCGGAGCGGGCGGCCACTTTCGCCGCACGGTTTGCCGTTGGGGTCGGTGGTGGCGCGCGTGTTCGTGGCGATGATGCCGGCCGCGCCGTTCGCTAAGCAGGCATCGAGAACCGCGTGCAGATCGTGCCCCGTCAACTCCGGTGCGACCTTCACGAAAAGCGGTTTCGCACCGATCGCCGCACGCACCGCAAGTACCAGCCGCGCCATCGCTTCGTGCGTTTGGAGTTCGCGCAAACCGACGGTGTTCGGTGAACTCACGTTGATGCTGATGAAGTCCGCGTACGGGGCCAGCTTCGAGGCGGCGATGGCGTAATCGGTCTCGGCACGGTCGTTCGGCGTGTCCTTGTTTTTGCCGACGCTGATGCCGATGGGGAACGGCTGGCGCGTGCATTCACTTAGCCGCAAGGCGACCGCGTCGGCCCCGTGGTTGTTGAAGCCCATGCGGTTGAGGATCGCACGATCTGCGGGACGGCGGAACATGCGGGGCGGCGCGTTGCCTTCTTGCGGAAGTGGTGTGACTGTGCCGAGTTCGACGAAGCCGAAGCCGCACGCCCACCACGCGAGCGGGGCGACCGCGTTTTTATCCATGCCCGCTGCCAAACCGACGCGGTTCGGGAACGTCAGCCCAGCGACTGTCACCGGGGTGACAGTCGGCGAAACGAACCGGTGCAACCAGCGTGCGAGTGTCGGCCGCGATGCGAGTTGGGCCGCCGCACGAAGCGCGAGATTGTGCGCGACTTCGGCATCGAGTTGAAACAACAGCGGCCGTGCGAGGCGATACATCATGTGTCGAAGTTCTGAGCGTAGAACCGAATTTTAACCGCATAGGGCGCTGAGAACGCGGAGAAATCAAAAACAGAGTTTCAAATCGTTCTCGCGAAAGTCTCGGATCGTTGGTCGAACTCCAGCGACAACTCAGCGTACTCTGCGCCCTCTGCGGTTAAGAAGTCTTTTCTGAAGGTTTGATCCTTAGCTTTCCATGAGCAGTCGCATCGGGTCACTGAAGAGTTGCACGAGGCGCGTGGTGAAGCGTGCGCCGTCGGCCCCGTCGATGACGCGGTGATCGTAGCTGAGGCTGAGCGGCATCATGAGCCGCGCGACGACTTGGCCATCGCGTACGACGGGCTGCATCGCCGAGCGCGACATGCCGAGAATCGCGACTTCGGGGTAGTTGACGATCGGCGTGAACGAGGTGCCGCCGATGCCGCCGAGGTTCGTCAGCGTGAACGTGCCGCCACGCATTTCGTCGATCGTCAGCTTGCCCGTCCGCGATTTATCCGCGAGTGATGCCACTTCGGCGGCAATGTCGCGAATGCTCTTTTTGTCCGCATCGCGAATCACCGGCACGACCAACCCGCGCTCGGTATCGACCGCGATGCCGATGTGGTAGAACTTTTTGACGATGAGTTCGCCCGCGTTCATGTCGAAGCTGGCGTTGAAATTCGGGAACTCCTTCAATGCCGCCACGACGGCTTTCACCGCGAGCACGGTCCAGGTAATCTTCGGTGCGCCCTTCGGCAAGCCATCGACGATTCGCTTGCGGCCATCTTCGAGGTGCGTGATGTCCGCGAGGTCGTTTTGCGTGACCATCGGGATCGTGCGCCACGCGATCGTGAGGTTGTTGGCGATCGCCTTGCGAATGCCGGAGACGGGCTTTCGCTCGACTTCGCCATACTTCGAAAAGTCCGGCAAGTTCGGGTGCGCGAAGCTGTCGGCCACGGTTTTTCCACTCAGTCCGGAACCCGATGTGCCACCACCGCTGGGCTTCTTCGTGCGTTCGGTTTTGACGAACTCTTTGACGTTATCGAGTGTGACGCGGCCACCGCGCCCGGTGCCGCCGACTTCGAGGAGTGCCACGCCGAGTTCGCGGGCCAATCGCCGTGTGGCGGGGCCGGCGGGTGTCAAGTCTTTCTTGCCGACGCTGCCATTGGTCGCGAGCGCCGCAACAACGGCGGGGCGCGGTGCGGTCGTGGCCACGGCGGCTTTCGGCGCTTCCGCGACTGCGGCCGGTGCGGTGGCAACGGCGGTGCTTTTCAGCGTGAGGAGCGTACCGCTGATCGGCACTTTCTCGCCGATCTTCACGTGAATCGTTTCGACGACACCCGCTTTGCTCGTCGGCACTTCGACGGCGGCTTTGTCGGTCTCGACGGCGAACACCATCTGCCCAGCGGCGACCGTTTCGCCAACCTTGACTAGGATGCCCACGACGGTGGCGGCTTCGATTCCTTCGCCGAGTTCGGGCAAGTAAAATTCGACGCTGCCACCAACAGGCGCGGCTGCCGGGGCCGCTTTCGGCGCGGCTACAGGTGCAGGTGTGGCCTTCGCGGGTGCCGGTTTCGTTGCTGCTGCGGGTGCAGTCGCGGATGTTTTGAGCGAAAGCAATGCGCCGCCAATCGCGACTTTGTCGCCGACTTTCACGAGGACCGCCTCGACGCTGCCACCGAGTTTGATCGGCACATCGACCGCCGCTTTGTCGGTTTCGACGGCGAACACGATCTGCCCCGGCTGGAGCACATCGCCCGCTTTCACGTGAACGCCGACAACGGTTGCCGCTTCGATACCTTCACCCAATTCCGGCAGACAAAATTCCATGACGAGTCTCGTAGTGTGTTGTCGATCGATTCTAATTCGCGGCGCGGTTAACGAGCCACCGGGCTAGTCCCGGTTGGACTTCCGCCCGCGAAAACCAGTCGTGGCGAGTCTTCGAGACGCGACGCGATCCGCCACGATGGCAATGGGTGCAACCCCTCCCATGGTATCACCATGGGCTACGGGAGCGGTCCCTTCAGGACCGTAGAACCCGCACCGACCCGGAATTACACCGTCCAGGGCGATGGCTTTTTCGGGTCGAGGCCGAATTCGGCGATGGCCTTCTCGACGATGCTGCGGTCGAGTTCGCCGCGTTCGGCGAGTTGATGGAGTGCGGCCACCACGACCGATTCGGCATCGACTTCAAAGAAGCGGCGCAGGTTCTTGCGCGTCTCGCTGCGACCGAAACCATCGGTGCCGAGCGCCAGCATTCGGCTGCCCTTCGCGTCGGTCAGGAACGGCGCGATCATCTCGGGGAGTGCCCGCATATAGTCCGAAGTCGCGACGATGGGGCCGTTCGTGTTGCCGAGAACCTTCTGCACGTACGGGAACATTCCCGGCTCGCTCGGGTGCAAGCGGTTGAAGCGT
>JAYSKW010000222.1:0-3600 GCA_043726085.1 Limnoglobus sp. | reverse complement strand
ATGGCAGTTCCACTTTTTCCTGCGCCGCCCATTCGCGGAGTTGCTTCATGCCGCGGACGTTGATCTGACGCACGCGCTCCTTCGTGATGCCGAAGTGCTGGCCGATCTGTTCGAGCGTCATTTCATCGCCGCCCGCCAAACCGGTCCGCATCCGGATCACTTCCCGCGTCCGTGGGTCGAGGTGTTCGAGCAGCATGTTCACGCGGTTGCGGGCCGCATCCGCGAGGGCCACGATCTCTTGCTCGTCGGTTCGAGCATACGCCTTCGCGTCGAATAGTTCGTCTGCACCCGTAACGTATCGCGTTCGGCGCGTGTTTTCATCCGGAATGCTTCGCGCGAAGTTCTTCATCACCGCCCATGTGGCGTAAGTGCTGAACTTGTTCCCGCGACTGTAATCGAACTTCTCGACGGCTCGCATGACCGAGATGTTCGCGTCGGATTTCAGCTCGTCGAGCGACTGGTTACTCTGCAAGTGCTTGGTCGCCAGCGAGTGAACCAAGCGCTGATTGCACTCGATCAGCAGGTCGCGCACCGCTTTCACGTCTTCGGTGAGTTCGTTCATAGCACGAATGTCTTGAACGCGTGCCCGTGCGGGATCGAGCTTCTCGCGGAGTTTGTGCAGTTTGTGCTTCCGGTAGTTCATTTTGCGGAACAGGTGTGCTTCCTGTTCGCGGGTCAGCAGTGGTTTCTCGTAGAGATACGCCATCTGCGGATCGACGTCTTTGGGTGGGCGCATCGACTGGATTTTCTCGAAGAACGCCACTTCGTCGGGCATTGGCCCGAGGATCATTGCGTCATTCTTCGGATCGTCGAACTCGGCATTGTGCATGTAGTCGACGGGCGCGTTGAGCAGTCGTTCCGCGCGAACTTCGTTCGCAACGCGGTAGACGCTCGATCGGGTCCGGCCGAACTGTTTGGCAATCGTTTCCACAGAAGCCCCCTCCAGTTTGGAGTTGAAGATCTGCTCTTTAGCGGTTTCGTTTAATGGCCCTTGTCGCATTGGATAGACCGCTTCGGTCGGGTGATCCCGGTCGAAGTTCTTGATCGTGTACCGCACCGTTTCGGCAGAGCGATGGATGTCGGCCGCGATCTTTTTGCTCGCATCGGTCAAGCTTTCGCCAATCGACGCGAAGGTTCGGGCTTGCACGATGATCGATTCTTTTTCGGAGTCGCTCAGGTGGCAAAACTTGCTGCTCTTGGCGACACGGTCTTTGTGCGAAGCGGCAAATCGTGTGACCGATGCACGCGGGAACACCAGCAGGCTGCGTCCGTTCGATTTCACGCGGCGTGCGACTAATCCACGCAGACGCCAGCGGCCGATCGTTTTCGTCGAGACGTTGAATTCTTTGCTGATCGCGTCGAGCGTGAGTGCTTCTTCGCACAGCGATTCGATCGGTTGCGGGGGGATCGAGCGTTCGACCTGAATCATTAGCAAAGACAACTCGTTTTTGAGCTCTTCGCCAACGATCAGCAGTTCGGGGTGTGCATCGGTCCGGTAGTCGGTCAAGCGAAAGCAGATGAACGAGTACGGGTATTGTTTGGTGGGCACGAGCTCGGCTTGCAGGCGCTCGGCGTTGTTGAGCTGTTCGCGTCGCTTTGCGAGCGTCGCCAAACAGATCTGCTGCGTCAGTTCCTTAATTGCCGTATATTGGTATGCGTATGTCATGTGGTATCCCTCCAACTGGCCGCCTGGTTCCGCTATCGTCTAGGTTCTTTCGTGTTCTCGTTGAACTATACAACTGATTCGACTCGATCTTACCGTCGCGGTTCGGACGTACTCCGTTTGAAACGGGGTTGATTCTTACTGAATCAGACGTTACTCAGAGCTATTCGAGTTCACGTAGTCAAGATTTTAATCGGAATCGATATAAATCGTTTATAAACCGTTAGTTTCGTCGTGACTCGACAGTCGCGTTGTTTCGACAATCCCAGCTACAGCACTTTCAGGGCCGTTTCTTGAGCGTCTCGAACTTTCTTTAAGATTATTCCTCAAATCGTTCGTCTATCATCACTTACGTTCTCGGTAGCCCGCTCGTTGGCTGGGTGACGCCGATTTCCGTTGCGTCATTATGTGTAGCAGTAGTCAGATTTACACGCTCGGTAGTACGCTTTTGCAAAGCACGTCGTTCTGACTCGGTACCGATCCGGTTTTTCTATCTCATGTCAGTCGAACGAAGATTCGTCTCATGTTTGCGCCGACTTTGGACGACAACTGCGAATAAGATGGTTTCTGTGCGTCCTTCGTTCCCGTTTTCTGGCGCGAAAATCATGACTCTACTACACAATCTACCCGTATGCCTAGCGGCCTGTTTCGCTCTCGTATCGGTGGCTGCGGCCGATGAACCTGTCGTTTTGGCAGAAGCGTTTGCGGTGGGCAGCGAGTATCGCGTCGATATTCGCGTCGAACTCAGCGGGCGAATGACGATCCCTAACAAAGAGGGTAAGCCGCAACTCGTTACGGTCGTCGGTAAAAGCGTCCTCAACTACGACGAGCGCGTTCTGCCGAGCGATGAACCGGGCACGGAGAAAGTCTTGCGGGCGTATCGCGACGTGCAGTTTGCCCGCACGATCGGTATCCGCGGCGACCGCGAACAGCGTGCGGACATTCGCAAAGACGTTCGGCGTATGGTCGTGATTCGCAAAACGCTGCCGAATCGCTCGGCGGTCAAGTCGCCGTTCTCGCCCGACGGCCCGCTCATGTGGAGCGAAATCGACATCGTGCGTTCCGATCTGTTCTCCGCAACGCTCGTCCCCGCGATCCTCTCCGAGAAAGCCGTCAAAGTCGGCGATAAATGGCAGGTTTCACCCGCCGCAGTCAGCGAACTCACCGACATGGAGAAATTCGACGAAGGCGGGTTCGCGGTAAAATTCGTCGCGCTCGCAAATGTCAACCAGCGCCTACTCGCACGGCTCGCACTTTCTGGCACCGTGAAAGGCATCGATGAACACGGCCCGTGTCGGCACACCATCGAAGGCACCGCGTACTTCGACCTCGAAGCCAAACGGCTGTCGTATCTGTCGATCACCGGCAGTCACGAACTGTTGGATGGTAACGGTAAAACCGCAGGCCGCGTCGAAGGTCAACTGACGATGACGCGCTCGACGAGCCGGAATGCGGTCGAACTTTCCGATGAGGCGATCAAAACGATCGAGACGAAGCCGACGATCGAGAACTCTGTACTCCTGTACGCCAATCCCGATCTTGGCGTTCGTTTCATTTATCCGCGACGTTGGCGGATCGGTACCGTCCAGGGGCGTCAATTGACGTTGGACGGGCCGAACGGGGCCGGTATCTTACTCACATTGGAATCGCCCACACGCTTGCCGACAGCGGCCGCGTATCTCGAAGAGTCACTCGAGTTTCTCAAAAAGGCGAAGGCCAAGACGGCGAACGTGCAACAGCCGAAGCGTGTGCAAGACAAGCCCGCCGTTGACCGTTTCGCACTCGATGCGGACCTCGACGGCCAAAAGGTGCGGATGGATTATTCGATCGTGACGCAGCCCGAAGGAGGCGTGACGATTGCGACCCGCCTTCTGCGAACCGATGTCGACGAGTTGACCGAAGATCTGGATCGCATTGCGAAGTCGATGAGTGTCACG
>JAYSKW010000221.1:0-1374 GCA_043726085.1 Limnoglobus sp. | reverse complement strand
GAACTGATTATCGACGTTCGCTTTCTCAGCGACATCGAGTGCCGCACGGATCGTCTTCGAGCGATCTTTATCTTCCTGGCGGTCGCTCTTTTCGAGTTTTTGTGCCAAAACGAGCAAGCCACGTTTGAGATCCTGGAACAGCTTGGCGTTCTGTTCTTGCGGCCCACGCAGTTCGGTTGCCGCTTTGGGCGCAGGTGCGTCGGGAATCGGTTTTGGGGCATCTGCGACGAGAGTTTGCGTGAAAACGAGCAGGCCGAGCGCCAACGTAACGAGCGGTGCGAAGGTAAGGGAAATCCGACGGTTCATGGGACAACTCCCGAATAATCGTGTCGCATAACGAGTATAAGACGAATCAATCGTATCATTCCAACAGTCGATTTACTTCACCCGAATTTTCACTTCGACCGGCGAACCGGCTGACGGCACCAACCGTATCGTATATTCGCCGGGTTTCGTGCCGGCTGCAAGTTCATAATCGACGGTTTCTTTGTCTTCGGGTAGAGCGATTACTTTCGGGAAGATCAGTTCGCCGTTCTTGGGGCCATCGCACTTCACGACGAGCGCCCCGCCCGTGTACGCTTTCCAGTTGATCGCGTGGCTCAGCTTCTTCTTCTCGCCCTGTGCCAATTCCACCAGTGGGATCGTGGCGATTTCTGGCAGGTACAACCGGTCGAGAATCTCGCGACGGAAGCTCGACAGCGAAGCCCCGACCGCGAGTTGATTCTTGCGTAACTTGTCCAAAGCACTACGGATGTTGCTCAGGCTGATCGCTTCGCCGAGCTTTTCTCGCAAGTCCGACACCGCCCGAATCACTTCCGCCAGGTCGCGCTGGTCGGCTTCGATCAACAGCTGTTCCGGCCGTCGCCCTTCGATCAGTGCCGTCTGCAATTGCGAGTGCGATGCCTCTGATTGCGGGAATAGTTTCTCGGCAATCGTCGTGAGGTCGCCGATCTTGCTGCGGTAACCTTTGAGTGTCTCTTCGCGAATATCGTTGTAAGTCGCTTCGCGTTCGAGCCGGCGGAACTCGGTGAGAATCCCGTTCGTCATGTCGTGGCCTTTGCCGATGTCCTGCGCGACATCTTGCGAACGCACGGCTGCGTTGGTAATCACTTCGGCGGCTGGGTTCGGGCTGAGCAGGCGTTCGCTCGTCTGGTTGAGTTTCGTCTGCGCATCGCGGAGTTTCTTGAGAACATCATCCAGCTTCGAGGCCTGCGTTTCTTCGTCCTTCGACATCTCCGCAAGTAGCTCCGCCTCGGAGATAACGAGCAAGCGAATCGGCTCTAAACTTTGTCCCGTCTTCGGCCCCGTCTCGTAGTTCGCGTCGGTCGCCAGCAAGTTCACTTCGAGCTTGTAACGCGATTGCAGTTTGTTGGC
>JAYSKW010000220.1:0-2447 GCA_043726085.1 Limnoglobus sp. | reverse complement strand
GTCGAGCCGGTATATGTCGCCGATCTATTGGCGCGACCCGGCGAACGGGCAGGCGTACATCGTGCAGGTGCAGATTCCGCCACCGCAGATGAACTCGATCGCCGAACTCGGCAACGTCCCCGTGCGCAGTTCGTGGCATTCGGAGTCGGGTGGCAACGGCTACTCGCAAGGCGTCGCGATGAACGGCGGCGCGGTCGCGGGTTCGGTGTTGTTGCGCGATGTGGTGCGCGAGATTCGCGAGACGACGACGCCCGGCCGCATCGACCGCTACAACATGCGACGGCTCATCGGCATCACCGCGAACGTCGGCACGCACGACATCGGCAAAGTCTCGCGGGCCGTCAAGGAAGCCCTCGCTTCGGTCGGCAATCCACCGACCGGCGTCCACGTCGATTTACGCGGGCAACTGATCGCACTCGAACAGATTCAGACAAATTTACTCAAGGGCCTCGGTGCGGCAGTACTCGCGATTTTGCTACTACTGACAGCCTACTATCAGTCGATCCGCCTGACGCTGATTACACTCTCCGCACTCCCGGCCACGCTACTCGGTTCGATTGCGATTCTCGTACTCACGAACACGACGCTCAACCTGCAATCGTTCATGGGCGCGATCATGGCGCTCGGCGTGTCGGTCGCGAATGCCATCTTGCTGGTGACGTTCGCCGAACGACTTCGCCTGAGTTTGAAGGACGGAAAGGCCGCTGCCGTCGAAGGGGGCGCGTCGCGGTTACGCCCGATTGCGATGACGAGTTGCGCGATGATCGCCGGGATGATCCCGATGGCGCTCGGCCTCAGCGAGAACGGCGGGCAGGCCGCCCCACTCGGTAGAGCCGTCGTCGGCGGGCTGATCGCGTCGACCTTCGCCACGCTGTTCGTCGTACCTTCCGTCTTCGTGCTCGTCATGGGCCGCAGTTCGGTTTCGAGTGTTTCGCTCGACCCCGACGACCCGGAAAGTCCGCGATTCGATGCGCCTCTCGATAAGATTTCGACATGAGCACACCGACCCGCGAAGACCTCGCCACGCAATATCTGGACCAGTTGCCGTACCCGCCGTACCCGGTGCAGGAAGAAGCGCTGCTCGCGTGGTTCACCACCGATCAAGGCGTGCTCGTCTGTGCCCCCACCGGAACGGGCAAGACGCTGATCGCGATGGCCGCACTTTACGAGGCACTTCACACGAAGTCCGTCGCCTATTACACGACGCCGTTGATTGCACTTTGCGAACAGAAGTTCCAGGAAATGCAGGCTGCCGCACAGCACTGGGGCTTCGACAAAGACGAGATCGGCCTCGTTACGGGCAACCGCAAGGTCAACCCCGGCGCACGCATTCTCGTCGTCGTCGCCGAGATTTTACTCAACCGCCTGTTGCACCCCGAAGGCTTCGCGTTCGAGAACGTCTCCGCCGTGGTCATGGATGAATTCCACAGTTTCGCCGACCCCGAACGCGGTATCGTCTGGGAACTGTCGCTATCGCTGTTGCCGAAACACGTGCGGTTGTTGCTACTGTCGGCCACCGTCGGTAACGCGGTCGAATTCCTCAATTGGCTGGATCGCTGTCACGGTCGCAAGCTCGAACTCGCCGAGGGACGCGAGCGGAAAATCCCACTCACCTATCACTGGGTGGGCGATCAGTATCTGAACGACATGCTCGTCGATATGGCAAAGGGCGATGAAGCGACTCGCAAGACGCCCGCGCTGGTATTCGCGTTCAACCGCGATGAATGTTGGTCGATTGCCGAGCAACTCAAGGGCCTCGATTTACTCACGGCCACGCAGAAAACCGCACTGAATAAGGAAGTCGATCTGCTCGAATGGCACCAGGGCGTCGGGCCGAAGCTGAAACAAATGTTGCGGCGTGGCGTCGGCGTTCACCACGCGGGGCTGTTGCCGAAGTATCGCCGCGTCGTCGAAAGTCTCTTTGAAAAGAAGCTGCTCAGCGTCGCACTCTGTACCGAAACGCTCGCGGCGGGGATCAACCTGCCGGCACGATCCGTGGTGCTGACCTCGCTCGTGAAAGGGCCGTTCGGTAAGGAAAAAATCATCGACCCGAGTAGCGCCCACCAGATTTTCGGCCGGGCCGGGCGGCCGCAGTTCGACACCGAGGGGCACGTCTACGTCGCCCCACACGAAGACGATGTGCGGATTCTGAAGTGGAAGAAACAGTTCGACCTGATCCCCGAAACGACCAAAGATCCGGCGATGATGAAGAAGCGGAAAGAGATGCTCCGCAAGAAGCCGACGCGGAACAACAACAAGCGTTACTGGAACGAAGCCGACTTCGAGAAACTGAAATCGTCGCCGCCCGCACGCCTCTACAGCAAGGGGCCGCTGCCGTGGCGACTGCTGGCGTACCTCCTGAAAATCTCGCCGGACATCGACAAAATTCGCACCGTCATCCGCAAGCGATTGCTCGATCAGCCACGGATCGAAGCGGGGATGAAGCA
>JAYSKW010000219.1:0-9553 GCA_043726085.1 Limnoglobus sp. | reverse complement strand
ATGCACCAACTCCTTCTTCACGCTCGCGAAAAACGACTCCATCGGCGCGTTGTCCCAGCAGTTGCCGCGACGGCTCATGCTGCACCGAATGCCGTGCTTCGCGAGCTGCCGTTGGTAGTGTTCGCTGGCATATTGACTGCTGCGATCCGAGTGCGTAAACAACCCGTTTTTGAGATCGTCGTAACGCTTGAAATGTGTTTCCAAGGCCTCTCGAATACCACGCGGTGTTACGATTTTTCAATCCGGCATTTGCACGCATCGGCTGCAAGAAAATCGACCGATGGAATTCGCACTCTCAACGTGCGACAATTCCGAATCGCCCCCATTCTGTATCAAACTCGTCGGTTGAAATACGATAAAAAACACCTTCGGATCGTCGATCGCACCACCCCTCAAAGCCGACCAAACCTTGGCCGAGTAGAACTCGATAGCATGATCGTCCGGAAGGCTCCGTTACCTCCCACAGAATGACCCGGTCGTGTTCCTCTAATACTGCGTCAGGTCGAAGAACTTCGATCTCGAAATTCCTAGTGGTGGCAACACGTCGCAGTTCTTCGACCTTCCGATCCTGTTCGCCCCTTACGTAGTCATGACGGCTCCTGTCGCGATCCGACCTCGGGCTGGCGGCTTTCACTCTCACTCTACTAGCACTGGACACCTTGATTTGCCGCAGGAATGTATCGAGTGCCTTTGCGTCGCGTTGGGAACGCAGGATGTGAGGATCCGTAATCTACAGTCGGGTAGTGGGTGCCTCGCGAAAACGGCCGAGAAATTCGTCGGCGAACGGACGCTTCTGACACCGCGGAATGAGGGTGAAGTGATGGAATTCCACCAGAGTTGCCGCGGTGAAGCGGACTACAGCGGGTGTCGCAGGAAGTTCCGCAACCGCCGCTGCTGCGAGACCGAACCGGCTACGCTCGGCACAAGGTAGACCGGGCGCAAGTGCCCCCTCTTTCCACGGCCACCGCCAGACGGAGCTGTCCGTGGCACTTTGGATGTTAATCCAAGCGTATTGAGGGTCGGTTGCCGTCGGTCGACGAATTTGAACGTTGGCACCGAGATACCGCAACGTTGCCAATTGATAGAAGGCTAACGCTTGAGCGGCACCTTGAGAGACATCTGGCGGGAAGCGGAGGGTGATTGTCAACGCCGCGGCTCCTACCGGACGGCGTGCCAATTCGTTGAGGACATCGAACCAGTCTCGGTTCAGGCCGGCGAGCGTCCCGCTGCGAATCTCTGGAACGTCGATCGTCACGGCTCCTTCGGCGGACCCGAGCGCATGGAGCAGTTCTCGCTCCGGGCTGGTCGATGACCGCCACGGACCGTTTCCGCCGCGATCCAAACTGTCGGCCAACCGTGTGAGGTAGGCGAGTACCGGCCCGCGACTCAGTTGAGGGTGTGCAAACTGATTGGAATAATCGCACAGGCAGCCGTAACAGCCCGTGCTATCGGGGTCGCATTCACAGCCGGCGAGGAGGTCGCGGGCGCGGCCGATGATCTGCGGCAAGTAATCCGCCACCAGTCTCGCATGTCCTGCGCCGCCAGGAACGGTGTCGTACAAGACGACCGCCTGCCGGCCGTCGTGCCCAAGCGGGACACAGACCGCGTCGAGGTCGGAGCGTTCGATACTCAATTCGGCCGCAACGGCATTGACCATGGAGTATGCCAGACTCAACCAGAAGCTCGCATCCGTGCCATCGTGGCCAGTGTCGTGAAAATCCAACCAAACGACATCGGTCTCGTAGCGATGCCCGAGCGATACCCGCTCGCGCCCGCCTGCATTCTGGCCTTCGCGATCCCTCGCCAGACCGATCGGCCCCTTGCAGAATCGGCCGGACTCGTGATAGGGGGCGCGGTGGTTTTTCATGGTGTTGTCTTTGTCGAAATCCGCGCGGCCGCATTGCGAGCATACCGAGAACCCTGCTCGTGTCAGGTTGCCATGTTTCATCTCAAGTTCGCCAAGATTCAACACGAGCAGTGCCCGTCCTTGTTGGTAAGCGGCCTCAATCCGGAGCGGTTCGTCGGGCGATGGCAATACCGTCGTTTCTGCCATAGGCCGATCGTTGAGGAAAAACGAACGGGTGGTGTGCCCCTTCAGAGGCCGTTGCCCTTGAGGCGGAGTGGGCTTCGTTGACCGGTCGGTCACGTAGCCCCAGGTCGGTTGAACCCAGAGTCGTGGGGCCGCGGGAATGATCGGGTTTTGGCAGAGTGGGCAGTCGGGGTCCAAATCGATCGGCCGGTCGATGCCTAAGTCGTCTAATTTTCCGCAGGTGTTGCACAACCGATACCAGTGCAGTTCGTCGAATTCCAGAGCCGGGAACTTGCGAAGACCGACCGATTCGTAAACCCGTTTTCCAGCGACAACTTGTGCCCCCGGCGCATAGTCGCCGAGGCCGATCTTGCCATCGCGGTCCAATTTCAACCGGGAATCCTCTCGTCCTTCGCGCATCTCATCGCGAAGAACGTGAAGGCGCACGACATTGACCGGAAATGCGAAACTCGGCAACACGCCGCGACCCATGAGGAAAGTCGGCAGGTAATCGGCTTGAAGCTGCGTGACGAGTCGGTGAAACGAGTTTGCCAACGACTCCTCCGCTTTGGCATCTCTGCCGTGTGTGTTTGCCGTAACGGTGTCTCTCACGCCGTCCGCCGTCTTCTGACTTTGCCGAAGTGCAATCGCGTTCTCACGATGTTTTTCCGCACCGTCGCGATACGCTCGTAATAGTTTCGTCACTTCATCCGCCGCCCGAGCAAGTGGATTGTTCGTTCGGTTCGACAAATCCGGCAGCAGGTCGAGATGTGCGTCGGCTTCGGCGACCGACAGTCCGAATGCATCCGCCAATCGTTGGCGACAAGCGTCCTTGCCAGTGCCGGCCAACCACGTCCGCAGGTGTTCCGCCGGGGAAACACCCGCCTCGTCGAGGAGGTTGTCGAAGAACGCCCCGACTTTCGGATTCTTTTCGAACGAGTTCACAGTTAAAGAGCGAATCTGCTGTTTTACGAGCCACTGCCAATATTCTGCGAGCGTCTCCGCATTGCAATGGCGGGCGAGAATACGATGGTTTGCGAGGTCAATTCGAGGCGGTCGCACGGAACCCGCGATCAACCGCAGCGGGTCGGCGAAGTGGTGGCGATCGTGGGGCCGACGCTGGCAGAACGTGAGGACGAATGCGACGGAGTCCGCCCGCCGTCCGGCCCGACCTGCCCGCTGTAAGTAGTTGATCGGACTCGGCGGGGCGTTCCTCAGAACGAAGGCTTGGAGGTCGCCGATGTCGATGCCCATTTCGAACGTCGTCGAGCAGGACAACAGCGACACTTGGCCTGCCTGAAACGCTTCCTGAACTTGTTGGCCGAGTTCCGGGGACAACTGGGCGGTGTGTTCCTCCGCACGAATCTCGGCTCGGCAAACCGTCGTAATTCTCTTCGTGAATAAATCGGCGTCGGAATTGTCGGCGGGTAAAAGCGATTGTGGAATCAGTTCGCCGGTACAGCGGGGCGTGCAGCACGTACCGTTCATGTACGTGGTCGCGAATCCTTCGCAGCGTTCGCACGCCCACAACTGCAACGGCCGGCCGACGACGATCGCGTCCGCGCGGAGTACGATCGCGTCGGATTCGACGTTCATCAGCGATGTCAATTCGACCAACCCGCCGAACAGAAATGCCAGAAGCCCGCGGCACTGTCCGTCGGTTGCCTTCGCGCCCCGACGATTGGCCCAGCGGTCGAGCAAGTCCGCGTAGAGCGTTCGCAACTTCACTTCGCCGTATAGGAAATGACACGGTTCTGGGAGGTTCGGGTTGCCTCCGGTCAGCGCGAGATGCATTGGCGTACCGCCGCGATGCGGGGACAGTACGCCTTCCGCCGCGATCCCCGTGATTGCGTACCGCCGACGCATCAATCGCAGGATGCGTTCGATCAGATCGCGGATGTCCCCGTATGTGAGCAACGGACCGGGCCAGTCCGGTGGGTCGGGGAAAAGTTCCTGAGTATCGCCAGCCAGTGCCTCAAACTGCTCCAATTTGTAGTCGATGTGCAGGAGGCCGAGGGCTTCGAGATTCGCAGGCTGCGTGCCGGCGAGTTCCGTTAGCAGCTTCTCCACTATGGCCTTTCGACGCTCGCTTGCATCCGTCGCGAAGGAGCCACTGTAAGGGTTCCGATCACCTCCCAGCCCTTCGTCGGTAAAGAACGGAATGTGCAATTGCTGCCGCAGTGTTTCCGTGACGGTCTGATTTGCCCAACCGACAACCGACAGGGTCGAACCGTCTGTCGGGAGGGTTTGATATGCGAGTTGCCGCAGGAGGCTTTCCGCCGACCGATCTTGGATGTACGACGCCATAAATGCGGCGTTCTGCCGACTGTCGCTGAATACGAGTAGTTTGCGGCCACCACCGATTTGCGGGTCGTCAGTCGGATATTTGAAGCGGTGGGAGTATTGGCGGCGAACGTCTTTGAGTGCCTCCGGGGTCGATTTGGGCAACTGCTCGTACAGCACGTTCGTCAGTACCGAAACGGGTGCATCTTGACCGGTGAGAAACCGACCGGCCACGGTGTAATATTGGCTGCTACGGCTGCAATGAGGACACTCGTGGGCGTCGGTGCCATCTCCGTTCGGCCGAACCCGATACAGCGTGCGATGCAGTGGCGTACCTCCTGGCAGACCTTCGCGTAAGTCGATGGTTTCCGCTGGCAGTGGCAGTGAGTCCAGCCCCGGTTCGGCTGTGAACGCGAATATCTCTACTCGTCGCTGCCAGATCGGCGGAGCGTCCAGTCCGGGAGCGTCGGCCTTCACTTTCACAACGAACGGATAGCCGCAACCGGTGCATCGAGCTAGTTCGTATCCGTTGCGATCCATCGGCCGCGTGCGTCGCAACTCGATCTTACGGATACCCCATTCGCGAACGTCCCAATCACTTGTGACCATTCGGCCTTCTTGTTCGAGTTCTGCATCGCTCGCAAGGTCGGAGAACAGCCCCTCCAAGGCAGAAGCAAACAAGTGATACCGGCACGGTAGTAGGGGTTGCTCGTCCGGCCCGGTGCGAGCGGCATTGCAGGCGGAAACGAGGTTACTTAAGGCTGCCGTACGTTCGATCTCATCGAGCGGCTCGCTACCGGACCACTGCGCAGCGACGAGATCGAAACGGGCAGGCCGCGTCTTCACCAACTCCCACAACCAGTGGACCATCGGGTGCGTGCGGAGCGTGTTGTGCAGGTAGGCGCGTTTATCGATTGTCGGTAACGTCGGTCGTCCGACGACATCCGCCATCGCGTCGCGGAATTCGGCGTCCGCTTCGCCTGACAAATCTTCGAGCGCGGCGGCTACCGTTTCGTTCGCCCAGGCACGGTCGCGAGCGCCGTGAGGCGGAACCGAATCGATCGAGTCGAGTGGATCGGTGCGCGATGAAAAAATCACTCCGTCCGCTTCATCGAACGCGACGCCGAAGAGCTTATGCGCGAACTCGGCCGTGATTCGCCGGGCTTCCGCCGTAGGAGTTCCGGCGTCCGTCAACGTCGCACTGGTGGCGATACACGTCGGCTCGCGTTCGGGTAACCGACGCTTGCGGCGGCCCCGTCGAACCGCGGACCGAACCCGTTGCATCAGGCGGGCGAGTTCGATCGCCTGTGCGCCCCGATAACTGTGGGCTTCGTCGAGAATCAGGAACCGCCAGGCGTGGGCATCTTGCCGTTCGAAAAACGGTGTCTCTTGAGGGCGAAGCAGCGACTGTTCCAACATGGCGAAGTTGGTGATCAAAATGTCCGGCGGATTGGCGACGATCTCGTCCCGACCGAGCAATTGATTGTCCGGCGCATCTGGTTCTTTAGCCCGGCCCGATTTGGCTTCTTTGTCGGTCTCGCTAGTATACCGCGCGAACGTGACGGGAATCGCGGCTTGCCCCATGGCTTTGCGGAAACCGACGACCTCGCGCAATCGGCGGATTTGGTCGTTGACCAACGCGTTCATCGGGTAGACCAACACGACGCGAATGCCCTCTCCGGGGCCGGCAATCAACTGGCCGTCGCGAACGGATCGCGTCGGGTGACGGAAGACCCAATCCAAGGCGGGAAGTAAGAAACACTCGGTTTTGCCACTACCCGTTCCGCTAGAAACGACGGTGTGCGGCGACTCGTCCGCCTTACTCTCGCAGAGACGGGTGAGTGCGGCAATTTGATGCGTGTATAACGGGCGAGCACCGGGAAGCCGCGGCTTCGACTTGGTCGTCGCAGTCAATGAGGGTCTGCCGAACCCGGTCGAGCGTGATGTGGAGGTTGTCTCCGTTGCATAAAGCGTGTGAAATTGATCGTGCAACAACTTGCCCGGCCCGCTGACGTTTGCCAACTTGAACGGACTTCGTTCGTACGAAGGCGTCGCTTCGAGGAATGGCCCGGCGATGAGCCGACCGGGGACAGTCAGCAGTTCCTGGAAACGCCGCTGCAACCGCATTGCGGCGTCGGAAATGCCGAAAGAGCTCGTGAGATAGCCGACGTAAGAATCGCGAAGCTCGTTCGCAACGGTAACGGGATTCATTAATTCGATCCTTTCGAACATTGAAAGCGAAACGCCGGTCCCAGACCACCTGACAGAATCGAGCGAGTGTATTCCGCAACCGCCAAACATTTGGTGAGCAGTTCCGCGAAAGGCCCACGTTCCATCAATGCCTTCCGCAACACGAGAAAATACGGTACCCAATCGGTAATCGCCGGATTCGGGATAGGTTTTCCGTTCGCGTCTTGAGTGTGACCACAACGATCCAGCCACGCGATTCTCCACGCCCACTTCCCCGCGGCAGACATGTCCGCATATTCCGGGGTAGAAACCGTACAACCAAATAACTGTTGAGAGATCGGCTGAGGGGAGAGCAAAACTCTGCGGTGAACCGGACCGAGTGGCGTCGCGAAGAGAAAGGCATCGAATTCTGATGGTAATGCGGCAAATGTCGCGGGTACCATTGCTGCGTGCTCTCTCAACCATTCGATGAGAGCGAGTTGGTCGACGAGTTCTGCGGCAGTCCAGGGAGTGGCAACTAACGGTCCCGTGCTGTCGCAGCATAGACGATAAACTTTACAACTTTTGTGATTATCCCATTGTTTTTTGTCAATTTGCCATCGACTCTTGGAGTCGTTCCAGACAGCCTGATAATGGGTTACGGAATATTTCACAGTCTTCGTATGGCTCGAATGAAATCGGGAGGCCGAAACTCGCGGCAATTCTACCTGCAGAGAATTTGGAAATTGATCGCGTGCATCTGCGATCATCGTGACGTACGTATCATGTCCGAGTACCTCAGTTTGAAATCGCGTTTGGTCGTCGGATTTGCCAAGGGTGATGTCGTCAAAGCAATGTTCGTGTCCGCCCGCTGTTGTACGATCGGGACGTAGCCCTTGCGAACGATGCTCTGCCTCATTCATCGTGGAACGTACAATCGGTAAACCCGCCGACGGTGAAAACAACTCGCGGGATGAATGAAAGTGCCATACGTCGAAAGCGGCGTCCCTGCGATCTTCGATCGTGCGGGTGAGGTCGTTCAGTGCGAATAATGCAGCAAAATAATGGACTGGATACCCTGTATCGGTCGTTTTCGAGCCGAATATTTCTCGCGGATGGAACCAGCCCGGATGAACGCCGACATGCAGCCAATCGGCAATGATCTGCGACGGATCGCCTGCGGCGATTAACTCTTTCATCGCCACCGGCCAAGCGGTCTGCAAGCAAAGCGAAAGGTCGTCGCGGAGCCGATCCCGAACCAAACTGGTCTTTAGTTTATCTAGGGCGAGCGTAAATTTGCGGAGAGATAGCCATTCGGTTCGTTCTCCGAGTCGGTGTATCGCAGTAACGACACCGGCCACTGGCACTTCGCCGAACCGCAATGCGACGACCCAACTGTGAACCAACTTCGTCCACGGATCATCGGTCCCGCTTCGGTCCGCGAGCGCGACGATCGGTTGACCGTTCTCCGCTAGTGCAGGCTGAAATCGAACCGCGAAACCGAGCCGCGAATGCACCCCGACAGATATCGCGAGTTGATGAATGCTTATCAGATTATTTGGGATCGGCAGATCCCACGATCCGCGATGCTCACGCGGTTCGAACGCGACGAAAGTAATGCTCGCCACGGGGTCGGTGGCATCCCAAATGCCCAGACACGTCGACGTAGGAAGATGAACCGCGTCCCACACGACAACGAGTCGGTCCCCTTCGACGATCGCTTCGAACTGACTCATCACGGGCCGTTCGCTGAGCCACGCGGCATCGTACTCCTGACCACCGATCCCAATCGTGATTGCATCCGCTGTCGGGTAAGCATCCGGCCGGACTTCAAATCGAAACCCCGTCTTCCATCGCCTGAACTCTGCCGCCGGGACGGATTGTCCATTGATCGAGACATTTTCGTCGGAGGGCGTTTCGAACTCCAATCGCATCTGTTGCCGGGCCACCTGCTGTCGATCAAGGCTGACTGGGTCGCGCGACCACTCGCTGACTTCCGAGCCTTGTCCCGTTATCATTCGCCACCGGACCGCCAACACAGGCCAAGCGAAACGGATTTCTGAGTATCGCTCGTCCGCCCATTTCCACGTGACCTTCAGCCATGACATCGAATCCGGTTGTGCGATCCGCCAAGAACCACGACGAATTTCATCCGCATGAAATCGACCAGCCGAACCGGCCTCCACGTCGACGGTGGCTTGCGAATCGACTGTGGAAATTTGCGAACAAGCGAAACCAGGGATGACGGCGTATTCGAGTATCGTGCGTCCGACTCCGCGCGCGTGACGAAGCTGATAAACACCTGGCCCGTAATCGGGAATGCGAACGGACCCATCGATCAGGAGTAGTGGTTTGCTATCCATTCGATCCGCACTGACATTGCACAGCCGAATCACCGTGATTGGGACGGAAGCCGTAGCAACCAAACGCGGTGGCTCGTCGTAGATTGCGATCGGAGAACCATCTGCCAGTTCGCCGACGTGCAATGGTTCGTCTTCAGTTACGTTGCCGCAACCCAGCCGACTGAGCGGAAAGGACAGTTCGTTGCCATCGACAGTCAGATTCCACGTTTCCAGCTTACCGCGGGTCTGTCGCAGTGGGATATCGACAGCCCAAGCGGTCCACGCTTCACTCCCGCGCAGACACTCGATTTCGAGAGGCCTGCGGTCTCGGCAATCCAAAAAGGGTGCGGACGCTCGGCCGTTAACCAACACGTACATGGGGCCGGCAGCCAACCCACAAATCGCGATGGTGTTCGCACGTTCGAGAACGCCACTTCGCCCGCCGAACCAGATCGTGCGACGATTTGCGTCAAATAACTGTTCGTTCCATCGCTGCTGAGACGGTTTGTGGGTTAGACTGTAATTTTCGAGCAAGGGCGGGCGAACGATCCCCGATCGACCTTGCCAGTGAATCGTTAACCCTTCGATGCACCAATCGTCGACCGATTCGCCATCGGCAAGCCACAAGCGAAGTTCGCCTGTGTCCGCGTGATACCTCAGTTGTGGCCGACGAACGCTCTTACAAGAAGCTTTCGCGACCGCTATACGTGGTAACGAATCGATCACGTCG
>JAYSKW010000218.1:0-7048 GCA_043726085.1 Limnoglobus sp. | reverse complement strand
GATCGAAGTAATTCGGATCGACCGCCCGCGTTCGCCACATCTGCCCCCACGCCAGGAACGCGGTACGACCGTGGCCCGGCTGATTCGCCACGAAGTACGGCTTCGCCTCAGCTTCGCCACGTTCGTTCACGTCCAGAATTTCCATCAGCACCGCCGCACCGGGCTTCGTCGCCTTCAGCGGATAGTACGAGAAGAAGCCGTTCTTGGGGTTCAGGTTTTTCTTCTGGTCCGCATCGGGCACGTACTTGTCGCGGCCAGTGAAGAAGCGTTCCCAACCTGCCGTCGGGTCGTCGGCAACGGTGTCATCGAGCTTAAGCACGTCGAAGTCCGCGTTCGGTTTAATCAGCACACGCCGCGGGCTACGGGGCGTCGGTCGCGCTTGCATCAAAATGATGTCGTCGGGGAATGCGCAAAGCATCTCGAGCGCGGGCTTCAATCGTCCCGTCTCGTCGGCACGTGCCAGTTGATACGTGTGAATCGGCCCAGCGACGTACACGAAGCCGCCGCCGCCATCGACTACCCACGTACGCAAGTCTTCGACCTGCGCCGCCGAGAGTTCGGACCAGTCCGGATCGAACGCGATAATGAGGTCGTACTCGTGCAGGTTGTAATATTTGTCGTCGGGTTTGTCGGTCGCTTTGCTCGTCACATCGAAGCGGTTCGGGAAGCGAATCAGCAAGCGGTCCGGCGAAACGTCTTGCACGATATTCCCCGCCTGGCCACCTTCATTTTGCAAAAACACGCTCATTTCCGCACGTTTCTCGTTCACTTCGCGCATCAGTAATGTGCGTAGCGTCTGATACTCGCGCGTCGGCCCGCTCGCCCACAACAAGATTCGCAGCGGGCTTTCGAGCACCTGAACGAGCCTTGGCGGGCTGATGTGCTCGGGGTTCGGGAACACCTCGCGCTTATCGCGTGCGATCCGCGCGACCATCGACCACGCGCCTTGTTTCAGTTGCTTGCGCTTGCCCGCCCGGATCGCCTCTTCCTTCTTCGCGTCTTCGGTCAACGCCTCCGGCAGCTTGTCGGCATCGATCACGAACTCGACTTGTCCGTGCGGCGGTTCGCCCGTTTGGAATGTGAGTTTCGCGACCATTTCGTGGTCGGGCAGATCTTTCTTCGGGTCGCGCGTCGGCAGGTAAATTCCGAGTTTGACTTCGACTTCCTGCTTCTCCAACCCCACACCGTCGGCTTCGACGATGACTTTGTGCGGTTCGTCGGGTGGCACGCGATCCGGCGCTTGCAAGTCCGTGATGCTGATCGCGATGTTCTCTCGCGGCTCGCCGACGGCCACGGTGAAGATCGGAATCTTCTCGCGGCTGGCACGTTCTTTCAGTTCGGAATATGCCGACGACGAACCGAGGTTGCTGCGACCATCGGTGAACACGATCACCGCTTGCACCATGTTCGCCGCCTCGCGATTCACCGCCGACGTCACCGAATCGGGCACGTTCGTGCCGACCACGATCGACCGCGTCACATCGATTCGCTTCTCGAGTTTGCTGCGATTATTGAGCAGCACCTTGGCATCGTCTTCGGTTAAACCCGCAATCACTTCGGCATCGGGCAGCTTGCCCCAGCCCGTCGCCCACTCGGCGGTTCCGGGTTCGACGCCCTTCCATGCGGCCGATTTGCGAATCGTCTCCGTGCCTGCTGGCGAGAGGCCACGCAACAGCCACGGTTTGAAGTCGTACTTCGTCCAGGCATCCCACTCGGCAGCCGTCCAGACGGGCGAATCGTTCGCGATGATCTGCGATTCGTCGTCGAGTCGCGAACCGAAACGGTAGACGTTGACGGGGTGGCTTTCGATCAGTTTCTTGAGGAAGCCGACTTTGTCGTCGGTCAGGAAGTCGAGGACTTTGCTCAATCGCGTCGTCGGTTTTGGTGCTGCCGCAGTTGCGAAGTCGTCGCTGATTTGCGATACGCTCGGCGAGACATCGAGGAGTATCACCACACGCGAATTCTTCGCGACGGTCTCCCACGTTTGGTTCGCCGGTAGCAGGAACGCGATCGCCAACAGCACGTACACCGCCAGCCGCAGAATCGCCAGCGGGATGGCCACGTACCAGTGGCACGTGCGGCTGTCGCGGCGATACATCCAACCGATGAAGAACGCGCCGACCAGCAACACACCCGCGACGAGCACCCACCAGCAGTAGGCGTTCGACTCCGGTGTGGCGAACGGAAACGCATCGCTCACCCGGCGAAAAATCAGCTCAGTATCGCGCGTCACACCCGTGTCATTCATCGACATCTCATCGGAAGGAAAACAAACTACGAGCCACCGGGTTCATCCCGGTGGGAGGGAAATCAGGCATCCGCAATCGAACCCGAGTTGTAACTCAGCCGCGTCGCCAACGCTTGCTCGCCGATCAACAACAACAGCACCGCGAGGAAAATCCATCCGGCTTCGGTCATGTCGGTGCGTTTATTTTTCAGCACATCGACCCAGCTCGCATCGGCGGCGGAGTGCAGTTCCGCCGTTGGCGCTTGCCGCAAAATATCGTCTTGCGAAGCCCGGCGAAGGTCGCCTTCACGGCGTGCATCGACGTTCATCGCGAACGCCTGATACTCCGGCACTTCCGTAGCATCCGACCCGCTCGACTGCCCGCGAATCTGCGTCAGCGAGAGTAAATACGCACCCGGATTTGCGGTGTCCGCGAACAGCACATTGTGCGTCCCGGCCAGCGTGGGCACGCTTTGTTCCTTCAAGTCCGTGAATGCGAGCGTGCTGCCGTTGGCACGTTGGCCGGCGAGCTTGAACGGGTCGAACGTCATCAGCGCGCGGCTGATCAGCGGTTTGTACTTCGTCGCTTCGAGTTTCATTTCAATCGGCGTTCCCACGGAGCGATTCTCTTCCGAACCCCCACCCGAAAGGTATCGTTCCATCTCGGACATCACCGGCACGTACGATGGTCGTCCCGGCCCCGATGGCCAGTCGTTCCACGTCTCGCCCGCCGTCGTGGTAATCAGCGTCACTCGCCCACGGCCGTACTGCTTTGCCACGTACAGCGGGTCGCCGTACTTCACCGCATCGCGCAACCGGATCGCTTCGTTCTTGATGTCCGCATTCTCCGGCATTGTCCAGAACTCGCGGAGCAACGCCTCGGCCGGGTCGCCCTCGCTGCGTTGATCGCTGAGCAAACGGTCGAGTAAATTCGCGAGTTTATATAGCGGTTCCGTCGAGAGTGCGGTCTTGCGAATCTCGAGCTTGAGCGCAGAAAGCGGCACCTTGTATTTCGCGTACTTAGGCTCTTCGATCGGCAGTTTGTTAATCAGGTCCGTGGCCGGTTTGTCGTACTCACCCATCGATTGTTCGTTCGGCATACAGTACAACTCGGACACGTTCCGGTCGTCACGCCACTTGCCGATTCGCCGCACGGGCCAATGCTGATTGACGATCACGAAGTTGAAGAACTTCTCGAGGTCGTCGTCCTTGAAAGGCATCCCGCGATCGTCGTTGTACATCGATGCCAGGGCAGGGTGGTTCCGAGCGGTCTTGTCATTCAACAGCACTTTCTTCGTGAAACTGAACAGCCGTTCGAGTCGTTTTTCTTCGGGTAATGGCTCGGTCGGCCTGTCGGGTAACGACACGGGGAAGATGCCGTTGCCATCGGCGTACAGAAGCTTGTTGTAGTCGGCCGGTTTGACGTCTGGCCCGAGGAAGAAGCCGATGCCGCCACCTTCGCGAACGTATTGTTCGAGGTTTTTCACGATCGCTTCGGACACCGTCGGCACGTTCAACAGGAAGACGCAACTGTATTGGCGAAGCTCGCCTTCCAGATCGCGTGGGGTGCCGGCCACCCAGTTGAAACCGCCGACGACATTCGTGAAGATCGTCCGCAAGTAGAAGCTATCGCTTTCCTTTTTGTCCTTGTTCGCGGTCTTGCCATCGACCACCAAAATCGGCAGTTTCTCGCGGACTTCGACGACCGCATACCGCGAATTATCGGCGACGATCCCGCCCGCTTCCTCGGCTTCCATCTTCGCCGTAATGAGGCTGAACCGATCCAGCGGCTTCTCGGCAGTGCCGAGGCGGTCGAACGTGGTCAACGTGAACTTGATGGTCTTTTCGTCGTTGCCCGGCAACGAGGGCAATTGCACCGAGAGGCCTTTGCCATCGTCGCCATTCACCGAGATGGCGAAGCGTAAATCCTTGAGTTCGCTCGCACCGAAGTTGCGGACGCGCATCGTGAATTCGAGTGGCTCGAATCGCGCGACGGTCAGCTTCGCGGGCTTGAGTTCGATGATGCCGACGTTGTCGTGAAACAGCGGCGGTCGCTTCTCATCTTTGCGGTACGGGTGTGCGACATCGATCAGGTGAACTTTCGTGCGTGAGGCCGCGAGGTCTTCGATCGCCTTCTTGATAGCGGGGCCGTCTTCTTCCCAATCGATCGTGCGGAAATCGCTCAGCACGTGGATAATCCGTGCCGTGTCTTGCCCCGCGTTCGTCGGGAACGTCTCGCTCGCTTTCTTAATCGCCGCCGCCAGCGAACCGCGAACGGGCGTCGGTTTGTAACCCTGCAAGTACGTCTTTAACTCGTCGATCGTCGCGTTGTTTAACCGGCCGAATGAGCGCGGCAAATTCCACTCGGATAGTCGTAATACGTCGAGCGTTTGCGCGGTCGTCGCTTGCGAGGCAGACGGTGCGATTTGATCGACGAGTACTTTTTTCGCTTGGGCGAACGCATCGGTAATTTGTCCGTCATCGCCGCGGAAGAAGTCGCCCATGCTCGGCGAATCGTCGAGGATCGCCACATGTGCCGTCGTGCGCGTTTCGCGACCTTCGAGCGGGTTGCAGCCGACGAATCGTCCGACGATCAGGCCGATTAGCGCGACGAGTAGACAACGGAGGAGGAGTAGTAGCAGTTGCTGAAAAATCAGCTTCCGCTTCATGCGTTTCTGCGCCTTCAGCAGAAACTCCATAGCGGCCCAGTGAACCCGCTTGAAGCGCATCCGATTGATGAGGTGAATGATGATCGGCACCGCAACCAGCCCGGCACCGGCAATCATCGACCACGGATTCAAAAACAAGTCGAACATCGTAAGGGTGTCTCATCAATAAGTCGGTTCGCCACTCGCACGCAAACCGCATTAGCGGCGGACGGGCGAGGCCTTGTTCGACATCCGCTGAAACAGAAACTTCGACAGCACCGCATCGAGGTAATCGCTGGTTTTCACGAGCGAATAATCGACGCCCATGCGGCTACAACCGCGTCGCACTTCGGTCAAAAATTCTTCGACCACTTCGAGGTAGCCCGCTCGCAATGCCTTCGGGTCGCACATCAGGTTCGGCATTTCTTCCATGCCTTCAAAGCGCGTCATGCCGCCGAACGGGAACGTCAGTTCGTCGTCGTCCATCACGTGAAACACCATGACATCGTGACGGCGGTGGCGGAGCATTTCCAGCCCCTTGAACAGCGTCTCGCGGTCCGCAAGTAGATCCGAAAATATCACAACCAAACCACGTGCCGGGGATGTTTCGGCAACGCGCCGGATCGCCTTCATGATGTTGGTTTTTTCCTTCGGCTTGCTCAGATCGAGCGCCTTCGTGATCGCATCGAGTTGCAGTTGGGCACTGCGTGCGGGCACCACTTGATTGACGTCCCAACCGTAACTGACGAGGCCGATGGAATCTTGTTGCTTCGTGGTGAGGTACGCCAAACAGGCGGCCGAGGTGCAGGCGTATTCGTACTTGTTCATCGGCCCGCGACCGTAGATCATCGACTCGCTCGTATCGACGATCAGCGTGCAGCGCAGGTTCGTTTCGGCTTCAAACTGCTTGATGTAAAAGCGGTCGGTCCGCGACCAGACTTTCCAGTCGATGTAGCGAATGTCGTCGCCAGGGACGTATTCGCGGTGCTGGACGAACTCGACACTTTGGCCGAAGAATGGGCTTTTGTGCAGCCCGGAAATGAACCCTTCCACCACGTGCTTCGCGCGCAGGTCGAGGCTCGCGATCCGTGCGATCGTAGCCGGGTGGAGGAAGCGTTTCGGGTCGGTCTCAGTCGGCATAAATCCGCAGTCCTGGGTCGCGTTTGTAGCTGGGGTCTACGACCCCGGTTTTGTAGCTGGGGTCTGTGACCCCTGTCTTGTAGCTGGGGCCTCACAGAGGCCAGCTACAATTTGGTCTGCCCCTGTCTTGTAGCTGGGGTATATGACCCCGGTTTTGTAGCTGGGGTCTATGACCCCGGTCTTGCGAGAACCGGCCTCACAGAGGCCAGCTACAATTTGGTCTGCCCCTGTCTTGTAGCTGGGGTCTATGACCCCGGTCTTGCGAGAACCGGCCTCACAGAGGCCAGCTACAAGAGAATGCAATGCCGTGGGGTTCGGCCTGCGGATACTTACGACGCGAAGATCTTCTTGAACCGGTCGTCTTTCTCCAAATCGCCTTCTTTGTCGGGCGTTTCGTCGAGGATCTTCTTCACGACGATGTCCGTAGTGATGCCTTCAGATGCGGCCGTGAAGTTCGTCAACAACCGGTGGCGCATCACGGGCAGCGCGAGTTTCTTGATGTCTTCGGTGGTCACGTGCGGTCGGCCATTGAGTAACGCTCGTGCTTTCGCACCGAGAATCAGGTTCTGCACGGCACGCGGACCTGCGCCCCACGATAGCCATTCGCGAATGAACTTCGGCGTGCCACCTTCGCTGATCCGCGTCTGCCGTACGATCGCCAGGCAGTAACGGATGATGTGGTCCGACACCGGCACTTTGCGAACGAGATTTTGCAACTCGAGGATATGTTCGCCCGTTAGCACGGGGGCGATTTCCTCGACTTGCAACGCCGTCGTGCGGCGAGCGATTTCAAACTCTTCGTCGAAGCTCGGGTAGGTGACGAACACCTTGAACATGAATCGGTCGAGTTGGGCTTCGGGTAGCGGGTACGTGCCTTCTTGCTCGATCGGGTTCTGCGTGGCCAGCACGAAGAACGGCTCCGGTAGTTTGTGCGTGGTGCCGCCGACGGAGACCGTCCGTTCCTGCATGGCTTCGAGCATGGCCGATTGGGTCTTCGGAATCGCCCGGTTGATTTCGTCCGCGAGGACGATCT
>JAYSKW010000217.1:0-8845 GCA_043726085.1 Limnoglobus sp. | reverse complement strand
GAAAGTCGCGATTGTGCAGGTTGATCTCACAAACGCCGATTCCTTTCAAATGCGCCGTCGCAATCTCGATGGCCTCGGGGTCCGTTTCGTAGCCTTCGAGGATGATGCGGCCACGGATTTTCTTGGGCGCGGCTTCGACAATCGCCTCGAGCAACCCACCATCCCCGCAGGCAGGGTCGAGTACGCGGATTTGGCCGACGAACTTTTCAGTCGCCGCAAAGGTCACGTCGGCAAGGAAGGACGCGAGATCGTCCGGCGTGTAGTGAACGCCATTTTGCTTCGTCCGATCGTGCTTGGTTTTTCTAGCCTGCATCGCATTCTCGAAATCGAGCGATTTGCCAATCGCCGTGAAACTAAAAGGACGCCCCGTGTTGTGGGGCGTCCTTCGTTACTCGACGGTAATTTCGCTCAAGGCTACGCAGCCGGCGTTGGCATCGTCTTTCGTGATGGTGAAACGGATCGCTCGTACGCCGCCGATCGCCGCTTTTGGCGTGTGCTCGAAATCGTGCTTGTCGCCCTTCGCAACTAAATCCTCTTTGGCCAACACCTTGTCGTCGGCATCGAGATACTCGATCTTCCCCGCTGTAGCCGAGTAGCCATTCGGATACTTCGGATCGCGATTGCCGAGGATGTTCACGCGGCGAACGGAAACAGTCTCGGGGAAGCGAACGCGAACCCACGGTTCTTTGCCATTCGTCGCCGTCTCGCCGCTCGCCGAGAACCACGAGGTTTCCTCGTTGCCGTCGAAGGCATTCGCGACCGGCCAACCTTCCCAATCGGAACTCGCGTCGATCGCGAGCTTTTCTTTGTGGCCCTTGATGAGCGTATTCGCGTTGGTCTTCCCGAGCGCCGGCAGCGTGTTCTTCGGCACCGGTGCCGCGGTCACGATGGCGACAGTAACCGACGCGACCGCCAACAAGTAAAAGTATCGCAACATGAAAAACCCTCCGTCGAAGTGAAACGTGAGCCTCCACACACAGTACACGATGTCGTTGCGATCGTCGTCGCATTTACCAAAACTGTAGCTGCGCGGTGGGCGAATCGTAACGCCCGTATACTATGAGTGATTCGGCATTCACCTGAATTTGAACGGAAAAGTCATGGAAACTCTCGATAAGAAGACGACCGAAGCGGTTCGTAAATTGGTCGTCAAAGCGCACGCGGCGGGGAAGCCGTTGAAGGTATCTGCGGCAGAAATCAAAACGCACACCGCGACCGAACCGCACGGTTACCTCGAAACGGTTGCGGACCCGAAGCCACCGAAGAAGGCCCCGAAAACGCCTGCGATGTTCGTGCAAATCACCGGGAAAGGCCGCGAGTGGCTGTTGGACTCGATGACGCCGAAAGCGGCGCTCGAATCGTTGCGCGAGACGATGGCGCATCAACTCGAAGCCATCCGGTCAACGCCGCCGGAGTTCCACGAAATCGCTACGAAGATCGAGCACCTGCAAAACGAATTGCACGCGCTCGCCGATCGCCGCAAAGGCGAAGTCGAGCAGCTGACGCACACGGTGACGGAGATCAAAACCGTCGTCGATCGCGCGACCGATGAAACGAAGAAACTGTTCGCGGTGGCACCCGCCGCAGAGACACCAGCGGCCGCAACCGAAGTGCATTCGACGCAGCCCCTCGAAGACGCGATTGTGAAATTCGTCGGCGAGTGGTGGGCGGACAAGAGCCGCGCGTGCGGGATCGACGAAATCAAGAATTACCTCGATCAACATGGGCATCAGGTAACGATCGGCGCGCTCCACGATGCGCTGCGAAAATTGCACCACTCCGAAACGCTTCGATTGGGTAGTTGGGACAAGACTCTGAGCGAAATCCCAGTGGGCGAGCTGGCGATTTTCATCTCGAACAAGGTGATGTATTATGTCTACACCAACGATCGAAGCAACTGACATCATCCTGCTGCAAAACCCCGCAACGGTCGCACTCGGACACCTCAAGGACGGTGCGAACCCGTTCACGTACACCGTCGTGACGGCGGGTTCGGAAGAGCAATGCGAGGCGTACGACGTACCGGAAATCCACGATTCGCAGATCTCGGATTTGCGAAACATCGTCGGGTTATACCGCGACGGTCGCCCGACGTCGCGCGTCTACCCGATTCTCGGCGACCCCGGTTCGGGCAAGACGCACCTGATGACCCGCTTCGCGAACGAACTGATGCGCGATGCGGTGGAAGCGGGTCGAGAATCGGTCGTGCTGACGGCGGGGCACATCCCGCCGATCAACGGCGTCGATTATCTGTACCGGCTGCTCGTCAGTCACATGCTCGAACATAAGGGCGCAGGCGCACGCACGCGAACCGCCGTCGCGGCCAGGGTCAGCGCCCGGCTCCTGGGCGAAGCGCTGCGACGGCTCGCCCCGCCGAAGCAAATCCAGTTGATCCCCGCGAAAAACATGTGGGATGGAATCGCGCTGAAACTCGGCAGATCGAAGGCCACCGAATCGCGATTTGAAGCGATCGCACGAATCGTCGAAGTGTGTGCTGATGCGCACCCGACTCGCGAACAAATTCTTCAAGCGTGCGATGCGGCAGGGATTTCGTTTGGGAGTGCCAAGTCGCTCGCCATCGAGCATCTCAATCGCACCGAGCGCGCGAACGACGCGCGCGGCTGGGTTCGGCGGCAATTGTACTCGCGGCTCGTCGAACTCTTTTTCGACGAGAACCCCGACCGCTTCGACGAACTGTTTATCGGTGAAATTCCAGACATTCCAGGGTTCTTATCGAACCTGCCGAAATCGCAGGCATCGGCGAACCCCAAAGACCCCGACGATTCTGCACGTCGCTCGATCGACATCTGGCTGTTGCGCGTCTGGCTCGAATTGTTCGACGAATTCGCGATCCCCGTCGTGCTGATACTCGATCAAATCGAGAATGAAACGCGACGTGCCAACGCCGAGGTTGAACTCGCCGCAATAAAAGCGTTCGGCTTGGTACTGTCTTCGATTGTCAACAACGTCGATGATGTCTGCATCTTGTTGTTCTCGACGAGAGCAGTGTGGTACGCACAAATCACTGAAATCGACAAGCATGTCGCGGACCGCCTTCAGCAACAGTTTTCGTTACCGGGCCAACCGTCCAAAGACGCGATACTGATGCCCTTGAAAGTGACGCGATCGACGATTGAGAAGATCATCCGTCAGCGTATCCGTAAGGCGGCTCCCGACGCGAACTTTACCGGACTCCCGCAACACTTTCCGTTCTCGGACAGCGACTTTGCGAAGCTCGATAATTCCACCAGCGTCCGCGAGTGTCTGCGTGCGCTCGGCAAGCGATACAACGAGATCGTTTACGGCGACTTCGATAAGGACGCCTTAAAAACGAAGCTGAACGACCACTGGCTGAACGCTATCAAGAGTACCAAGAAAGAGTTCGGCGACGATGCGATTTACACCGCGGCGAAGATACCCGACGTCCAAATCGCGATCGACGGTTGGTTACAAGTTTTGAAGAACGAGGGACTGACGGGAACCGCAAACTGGCACGGCGTCGAACTGCTCAACGTTCTGTCGCGGAGCCAGTACGGCTACCTGAACGTCATCCGCACCGATGGCCGCGACGCGCCGGGTATCGGCATTGCCGCATGGCTCGCCGAGGGGAGTGCGAAGTCGAACGATTTGAAGAAACGCCTCGAGTTCTTCGACGATAACCCGTGCGCGATTCGCACGATCGTGCTGTTCCGCCGCGATGGCAACGACGCCGTGAACGCTTCCACGACGAAGAAGATTTTCGACGATGCAGTCAAGAACGGGAAAGACGTTCGCATCCAAAAATTCGAGCCGAAGCACGTTCATTCGCTGATGGCGCTCGATCGGTGGCGTCAGTCGATTGCACCCGAAGTCGATCAGTTCGGAGATGAGGGACGTAGGCTGTACCGAGAAAAGCTGACGGAAATTTCGACGGATCTCGTGCGTTGGATCGAGAGTTGGTGCCAGCCGGCGAAAGGGCAAGCGACGTGATCGACCCCACTGAACCCGCATGGCTACCGCCGCCATCGCTGACGCGACGCGGACCGGAACGGATCGAGTTGACCGTCGGCAGCGGCAAGGCCGTGAAATACTTCCGTGGCAGCATCCGGCTCGTCGCCGGTCAATCGCTGATCGTGCGAGTGGTGTTCGACAAACCCCTTCACGGTGCAAATTGCGAAACGTTTATCGAGGGCAGCGATGCGCTACTGCCGATCATGAGAACCAGCCGCATCGCGTCCGGGAATCGGGTGATCTATCACTCGGAATTTCGCAGCCGCCTCTACAGTCAACTCCCCGAGTGGATTCGCGGAAAGATTCCGCTCCCCTGCCACTCGAAAATTCACGTTCGGATCGCCGACGCGACCTCGGACCCGGTGCGGATCGACATACCGGTGTCGATCCGGCCGTCGTTCGGCGCGATTGGTTTAATTAGCCTCAGCGTTCCACTGTTGTTCGTACTGCTGCCAGAAATATCACGGCGTCATGCACGACTGGGAAACATCTGGGACAGCTTTTTGTCGCTGTTCGAGTCGCGAGATATTTGGCAAAGTTGTTGCACCTTCGCCGCAGGTAGTGCGCTCTTCTTGACCGTCACGCTTCTGATTGCACTCGGTATCGGCGGTTGCGAAGAGGAGTGAGGAATTCAATGATACTCTTTCTTCTTCAGTACGCCGCCACTCGTTTCGTGAACGGGCGAAACGACGATGAACGCGAGCGGGTCTTTCGCTTTCACGATCGTTTCGAGCCGGGTAATTTCGAGCCTCGTAATGACGCAGAACAGCACTTCTTGGGCGGAATCCGTGTAGCCACCTTTTGCCATAAATGATGTGACGCCGCGGCCCATCTCGCTGAGAATCGCTTGCCGGATCGCTTCGTTTTGGGCCGAGAAAATCATCACGCCGTTGTAGGCTTCGATGCCGTGGAGCAGGTAATCGATCGTCTTCGAGGCCGCGAAGTACGTGAGTGCCGAGTAGAGCGCCGATTCGACGCCGAGGAAGACGGCAGCCACGCAGAAGATCACGACGTTGAGGCCGAGAATCACCTCGCCGACGGTAGCGAAGGTGCGTTTACTGAGGATGACGGCGAGCACCTCGGTGCCATCGAGAACGCCACCGCCACGGATCGCCAAGCCGACGCCCGCGCCGATGAAGAAGCCGCCGAAAAACGAGCCGAGCAGCTTATCCGATGTCACGACGGGGAACGGCACGACGGCGAGGCAGATTGCTAACCCGATGATCGCGAGAGCACTTTTCATGGCGAAGTTGAAGCCGATATGCCGGTAGCCGATGAACACGAACGGCGCATTCACCACGACGATCAGGATCGGCAACGGGATGCCGGACAACTTCGCCAGAAGCATCGCGATACCGCTGAATCCGCCATCGATGAAGTGGTTCGGAATCAGAAACCCCGCGATACCCAAACCGGCCACGATCACCCCTGCGAGTAGGGAACCGGCACTCCACGAATATTGGGCAAATTTCATTCGTTCCGCCTCGGATTCACGATCGCTGGAAGTCGGTCGGGTCTGGACGCGACATCACGTGCCGTCGCCTTTTTGGCGGTAGACGAAGATTGTCGCGTCTTCGGGTGGGCCGTCGGCGGGCCAGTGGTACATCCTGACGGCTTTGTTTTTACTATCGTTTACCACGTTCTTCGCGGCTTCGTGCATCGGCAACCGCGAATGCGGCGACTTACCTAACTCGATGACGACCCAGCGATACTCCGGTACGTCGGGGAATGCGGGAATGCGATATTGCGTGTAACCGGCGTACCAAGCCGCCCAGTCGTACGGGTCGATCAATGCATCTTTCGGGCCGACTTTCCCACGCAGGAATTCCCCGGCGGCCTTGTGCCCGATGCGGCTCTCGTGCGGCGGCTTCATCGCGACCGGTACCGCACTGCCGACGAGCAATAACAGCACGACTGCGGGTGCCCAACGCGCACGGATGCGGAACAGCGACAGTAGCGGTTCGATTGCCGCGACTGCGAAGATACACGCGAGTAATGCGAGCAAGACGGTGTGCCGTTCGGAGACGTAGCCCTGCATGATGCCGAGCATCGCGAGGACGGACGTGTTGACGATTGCGAGGACGATCACGACGCCGAACCCGACATCCTCGAAGAGCTTTCTGCGGAACAGAACCACGCCGATGAGGCCGAGCACGAACGCGGCATAGTGCGCCGTCTTGAAGGTTTCTTTCACAATCGCTTTGACGGCCCACACGTACTTGCTCGCATCGCGAACGGGGTCGTACCAATCGGCGAACAGCGTCGTCTGCACGACGGCTCGCTCGCCCGTTGTGCCTTTCATCCAAGGGCGATTCGGCTGATTTCCCTTCAACTGACCGACGATGCTATTCCAGGTCGGCTTGTTGGAAATTTTGCCGATGATCGCCATGTACGGGACTGCCACCAACAGCACGCCGACGCCCAAACTGGCGAGGCGACCGACCGCTTGATCGCGCGGCCAACGGCGCAAGAAGCCCATGATGGTAATCGCGGCGGCGACGGCGAGAACGACCATCAGCCCTTCTGGGCGAACGAGGTACGCAACGCTGCTCATCATGCCGCAAGCGAGGAACCCGCCGACGGAACAGGTACGGGCGGCACGCACTCCGAACGCGAGTGCCGACGACACGAACAGCAGGTACAGCGACTCCGAGAGGCCATCGCTGGTGATGTGCGCGATGACGGGTGCCACTTGGAAAAGGATCGCGCCGCCGAAACCGACGAACGGCTTGTCGAACAACATTCGCCCCAGCCAGTACGTCGGGAAGACGAGCAAGACCGCCGCGATCGCACTGACGATTTGCGCACTCGTCAGCACGGTTTGCGGAAGGCTCTCGGCACTCGTTGGGCCGCTGGCGAGCGAGACGAGGTAGATCATCACGGGGTACGCGGGCGGGTGATGGCTTTCGCCTTTCCGCAGCACGTCGAGGAACGTCGGCGGACGCGGCGTTTCCGAAGTCGGATCGATCGTCGGCGCGGTCGACTCTTCGGGGTGGCCCAAATTCAGCGCCATCCGCGCGAACGTCAGGCTGTCGCGCGCTGTCACCATCGTGTGGGAAATCAGCCAGCCGTGGATGGCAATCGAGACGGCGATCAGAATCGCGAGGTAGCCCCAGTCGGCCGCCGCAAGCAGACTCTGACGCGGAACGACTTCCAATTTAGCACCGACATGCGCATCCATACGACGAGTCCCCTAGTTTCCGGAACGCGATCCGGTTGGCGAAAAGCGGATGGTAAGGTAGAAGTAAACGCAACGTCAAGCCGGGTCGTACGGTAGCAGTTTCGGAGCGGACCGTGATTGAAGTGACACCGACAATGCGAATCCCCCTCGAAGAGATCGAGTGGAGCTACGCGCGCTCCGGCGGACCCGGTGGGCAGAACGTGAATAAAGTCGCATCGAAAGCGATGTTGCGTTGGGCGATGCTCGCCAGCCCGAGCGTACCCGATTTCGTGAAAGCCCGCGTTCGCGAACTCTACCCGAGCCGCGTGACGGTCGACGGCGATTTGATCATCGCATCGCAAGAGTACCGCGATCAGGAACGCAACCGCGATGCGTGCGTGGAGAAATTGATCGACTTGTTACGCCGCGGTGCCACGCGCCCGAAAGCACGCCGAGCGACCAAGCCATCGAAGGGATCGAAGGAACGTCGCCTGACCGAAAAGAAACAGCAATCGACGCGAAAAGCCGACCGCAAACCGGGCGACGGCGAGTAAACGAAAATCACCGAGACACAGTCTCGGCGATTTCGTTTCAATGTCCACTTTCGATCAATCTTTCGGGTCCATGTCGAGGGCTTTGGCGATCTCGCGGACGAGGCCGCCGGTTGGCTTCGAGCCTTGATGGTAGCCCCACATTCCCTTCAACAAATCGAACGACATAATCCCGCCGAGGAACGTGAGCAACAAGCACGGCAGCAACACGATCGCGGGTAGCGGACCCCATTTCGCGGGTGGGGTGTAACCGCGGGTGGGCGTGGCGTCTTCGTCGTCATCTTGCGTCCGACGGCTGACGCCGCGGAGCGCCCCGCTGGCCGAATCGCCGGTTTCGAGTTCGTCGCTACCGAGTTCGACGTCGTCCTCGTCGCTCGATTTCTTCTTCTTTTTGCGTGCGGCAGCGGCGGCAGCTGCGGCGGCACCGACAGCGGCGGCTCCTACGGCGGCACCGGCTAGGCCACGCCCGCGGCCCTTCTTGGGAGCTTCGAGTTCGGGTTCGTCGTCGAGTAACACGACTTGGCTCGCGCTGTCGTCGTCGCCTTCGATGTCGGATTCATCGAGCGCCAAATCGAAGTCCGAGTTTTCCAGATCGGTATCCGACGACTCGACCGCAACGACTTCGGAGCCGGAATCGGCATCGTCGGCTACCACCGGTAACTCGAAGTCCGTCTCGAAAATGTCGCCTTTATCGTGTTCGTCCGAAGGATCTTGCAGCGAGTGAACGAGACTATCGGTGATGCCCGAATTGTCGTCGAGCGTCAGTTCAAATTCGCTATCCGAATCGGACGATTGCTGTTGCGGAACCTTCACGCTCTTCGGGCCGGCCAACTTACGCGACGATGGCGTCTCGGGTTCGGGATCGAGCGACAACTCGAAATCGTCCGAATCTTCGTCGTCGGTTTTTTCCAGCGACACGCCACTGTCGGCGGGCTTGCCGAGGTTGATGCCGCTCTGTCCTTTACGACCCGGCACGGCGCGCTCGACCGAGCCACCCAGGTCGATTTCCTCGCTGGCATCGTCGTTGAGTTGCAACTCGAACGAATCGCTGTCGGCATCGAGGCTCAGTTCGAATTCGCTACTGCTATCGCCGCCCATGAGATCGTGGGAAGCGGGCGGACCGGGAATTTTGGTCGATGAAGCC
>JAYSKW010000216.1:0-5865 GCA_043726085.1 Limnoglobus sp. | reverse complement strand
TTTCGCGATAATCTCGCGCGGCTCGACGACGTTCCCCATGCTCTTGCCGATCTTCGTGCCGTCGTTGTTCACGAAGCCGTGGCTGAACACTTGCTTCGGCGGTTCGATGCCTGCCGCCCAACACATCGCGGGCCAGATGTGGGAATGGAAGCGCGTGATGTCCTTACCGATGAAGTGGATGTCTGCCGGCCAGTTCTTTTGAAACAGCGCCTCATCGTCGCCATAGCCGATGCCGGTGATGTACGTGAGCAGCGCGTCGAACCAGACGTAGATCGTGAACTCGGGGTCGAATGGCATCCGCATTCCCCATGCTTCGCCTTGCCGCGAGATATTCAGGTCTTCGAGGCCTTCGGCTTCAATGAAGCCGATCATCTCGTTGCGGCGGCTATCGGGTTGCACGAAGTCGGGATTGTCCTTCAAGAACGCGAGCAGGCGATCTGAAAACGAACTCAGTTTGAAGTACCAGCACGGTTCCGAACGGCGCACGAGCGGGCGTTTGTGGTTCGGGCAAAGTCCGGCATTTTCCTTGTGGAGCTTCTCCGACTTGAACTCCTCGCAGCCGGGGCAGAACCAGCCCTCGTAAGCCCCCTTGTAGATGTGGCCGTTGTCGTAGACCTTCTGAATAAATTTGCGGCAACACTCTTTGTGTCGGTCGTGGCTCGTCTGAATGAAGACGTCGTAAGAGATGTCGAGCGCGTCCCAGACTTCGCGGAACTGGCGAGCCATGTCGTCGCAATAGGCTTGCGGTTCGAGACCGAGTTCCTTCGCTTTGTCCGCGACTTTCAGCGTGTTTTCGTCGTTGCCCATCAGGAACAGCACGTCGTAGCCTTCCATGCGCCGATAGCGGGCCTGCACGTCGGCCCCGAGCTTCTCGAATGCCGTGCCGATGTGCGGGCGACTGTTCGGGTAGTCGATGGCGGTGGTCTGGAACCATTTCTTCGGCTGGTCGGTCACGGGAGGCATCCTTCGGTGTCGTGCGGCAACACAGATCGTTTTATCAGAGTCACCGCGTCGGCGGTAGTCGCAGAGTTCCAACCGCTTGCAAACGAAATGAAAGCTCACCCGTTGCGTGGGGGGTTGCACTTCGGCTACGATGTGAAACAATGCCTCCCCGAACCGGTTACGAGTGATGTGCTGTATGGCTCTGCCAGATTCTCGCCCGCGTCCCATCGAGTCGTGGCGCTGGCGGATCGTCGGGTTGCTGTTCCTGGCAACCATGATCAACTACATGGATCGGCTCGCACTTTATAACACGCAACGCTATCTCCTGCCCGAGTTCGAACCCGACCCCGACAAGCGCAACCTCGTTTACGCGAACATCAACTTCGCGTTTGGCCTCTCGTTCGGCTTGTTTCAGATCGTTGCTGGATTCCTCATCGATCGCTTCAGCTTACGCTGGCTGTATCTCGGCGCGATCGTGGTCTGGTCGCTGGCGGGGTTACTGACGGGGTTCGTGCCGGCGGGTGCGGTGGCGGCGCTGATGGTGCTTCGCGTCGTGCTCGGCCTCGGGGAAGCGTTCAACTGGCCGTGTGCCGTCGCGTGCATTCGGCGAGTGATCCCGCGCGAATCGCGCAGTGTGGCCAATGGTTTCTTTCATAGCGGGGCCTCGATTGGTGCCATCGCCACGCCGCTGTTGGTGCTGCTGTTCGTCGATACATCGACCGGCGAAGGTTGGCGAACCGTGTTCATTTCCGTCGGTGCGGTCGGCGTGCTTTGGGCGATCTTGTGGATGGTGCAAACTCGCGGCGAACGCGGTCGAATCATCGACGCCCCACCCATGACAGACCCCGGTTACGAAGCCGAACCCACGCGGTCGTTTGCGCACGTTCTGGGCATGTTCCCGTTCTGGATTTGTCTGGGTACGGGCGTCTGCGTGAACCTCTGCTGGCATTTTTACAATCAGTGGTTCCCACGTTACCTCACCGAAGACATTCGGCTCACCGGTCGCAGCGAACAGTGGGTGCTCGCCGGGTTCTACGTGGCCGCCGACCTCGGCAGTTTGTTCTCCGGTTGGCTCATCCGCAAGCGAATCCGTGGCGGGCGTACCGTCGAAACCTCCCGTAAACAGACGATGTTGTTCCTCGCGGTCACGGTGTTCTGTGCATCGATGCCGGCTGCGTTTATCTCGTCGGACGTGTTGTGGGCGAAGTTCGCGTTCTTCTACATCGTTGCGGCGGCGGCGATGGGCGGCTTCGCCATTTTCTTTTCATTGGCGCAAGATATCGTACCTCGGCACACGGCACAAATTCTCGGCGTCTGCGGCTGTATGTCGTGGCTCGTCATCTCCGGGGTGACGAAGATGATTGGCGATTTTAATCTCGCGGGGCCGGGGAAGTACGCCGACCTGTTCGCGCTCATCGGCTGCGTGCCGCTGATCGCGGCCATCATCGGCTGGCAATGGAAAGAACCGAAGCTCGTCCGTTAAACTTTTACTGTAACCGTTCACGGGGTATTCCGGATTGTTGAGAACCATCTGGTATTGTAGGTCGGGTCGAAGCTTTGAGAGGCCCGACAGTGCATTCACGCGACGACTTCAAACATAACGGGTTTTTGTCGTTGACGTACTGTCGGGCCTCATCGCAAAGCCTCTTCGACCGCGACCTACGGCGTCTGAAACGTTGAAAGTGCTCAGTTAAACTTTTACTCTTGGAGAACCTCATGCGTTCGTTTCAGTTCAGCGATGCGAAGTCCCACAAGTTTTGGACGATCGACGTGATCGGGAACGCCTTCACCGTGAACTACGGGAAGGTCGGCACGGCGGGTCAGTCGCAGACGAAGTCGTTCCCGACGCCCGAAAAAACGCAGTCCGAAGCGGACAAACTCATTCGCGAGAAAACCGGCAAGGGGTACGTGGAAACGACGCCCGCGCAGACCGCGACGCCGAGCGATGCGATGGAGAAAGCCATCATCGCGAACCCGCACGACTTCGCCGCATGGAACGCCTACGCCGATCTGCTCATCGAAGCCGGCGACGTTCGCGGCGAGTTCATGCAGGTGCAACTGGCGCTCGAAGACGAATCGCTGTCGAAAGGCGAACGCGACGGGTTGAAGAAAAAAGAAGCGAAACTGTTAAAGGCTCACGAACGCGAGTGGCTCGGCAGCCTCGTCCCGTTCTCGCTCGACGGCGAGAAAAGTGAAGATTATCGCACGAAACAACAGCATTCGCCAGTCGAACACACGTTCTCGCGCGGTTGGCTGACGGGCGTACAGTTTTACGATCTCACCGTGAATCAGGCCCGCGCCTTACGCACCGCACCCGCCGCGAGGTTGTTGCAAGAACTGATCGTGGAAACGACTTCGTACGAAGACGAATTCGAGCCGGGTCCAGATGTACCCGAAGATGCGGACGAAAGCGTCCGAAGTATGCACGCCCTCTGCAAGTGCCCGTTTCTGTCGAGCGTGCGGAAGTTCCGCCTCGGCGAATCGGTGACGCTTCCCAACGGCGATGAAGACGACATGAACTGCCATACGGCTGGCGAACTCGCGTATCACGTCGTCAAGCAGATGCCGAACTTGGAAGAACTGTACTTGCTCGCGCATCGGGTCGATGCCAAGAAGATCTTTGCGTTGCCGATGCCCAATCTGCGAATCGTGCAGATGTATCACAATGCTCGATACCCGCTCGAGGTTCTGGCGAACAACAAGTCGATGGCGAACGTCACGCACATTCTTTGTCATCCGCACGCGGCGGATTACGACGACCACGGCGATGAAGAAGGCGGCAACGGCGCGTATATCCGCTTCAAGCAACTCCAAGCGATCTGTCGTTCGACGCATTTGACGAAGCTGACGCACCTGCGGCTACGGCTCACCGATTTCGGCGATAAAGGTGCGAAAGAACTCGTCGATTCCGGCATCCTGAAACGCCTCAAAGTCCTCGACCTCCAGAGCGGTTGCATCACCGATGACGGTGCGGAACTGCTCGCGAACTGCCCCGACTTGAAGAACTTGGAATATCTGAACCTCCGCAGCAATGCCATGACGGCTGTAGGTACCGATGCCTTGGTGAAAACCAAAGTGAAGGTGAACGTGACGGGCCAGCATAATCAGTTGCCTCCGTACAATGACGAGTTGCCCGAATACCTTTATGAAGGCGACATCGAATAGTGTTGCCGTACGTCTGCATTGCCAACCCCGGCAGTAAGCGCTGGGAATGCTACCACCGCGAACTGCTGGCGTTTGGACGCGCGCCGAAGGTCGTGCTCGTGCCGTGGGCGGAGATCATCGCCGCCGATGGAAATCTCGACCGGTTTCCCGCATTCGATACACCCGCCATCGTGCGAATCGAATCGCCGGGCAAAGATACGGTAGTCGCGCGATTGTTACTCGCTGCCGGCGCAAACGAACGCCCGAACGACTGGCATTCCGTGCCACTGCCGAAAGGGTGGCTCGCGCGGCCAGGCTTGCAACATGCGGGGTTTCGGCGAATCCTTCAGAACCTCCAGTTGCAATTCTCGACGCGACCGCACCTCCACCCGACCGCCTGCCCGAACGCGATTGCCGCGATGTTCGACAAAACCGCGACGACGCAACTCCTGCGAACGAACGGCGTGCCGGTGCCAGACTGGCTACCGATCGCGCACCCGTCCGCATCGCAGTTACTCGACGAGATCCGAAAAACGAACTGGCCGACGATGTACGCCAAGTTGAATACCGGCTCCTCGGCAACGGGGATCGTCGCGCTATATCGGGGCGATAACTGGACGGCTGACACCTCGATGACAGTCAGAAATGGGCAGTTCTACAACACGCGCTCGATCCGGCGGTTACGCGGCGAGTACGAGATTCGACCTGCGCTCGAATTTCTACTTCAAGAAGGGCTATTCGTTCAACGTGGCATCCCGCTCGCCCAGATCGACGACCAGAATTTCGACGTGCGCGTCGTGTGCATTTACGGCAAGCCGGTGGCGACAATCTTTCGACTGAGTTCGGCACCGATGACGAACCTCCACCTCGGCGGCCGTCGCGGCGATTGGGCATCGTGCCGTTCGCAAATCCCCACCCGAATCTGGCTCGATGCACTCGATAGCTGCTCGAATGCTGCCGAATGCTTCGATAGTACGATCGCGGGCGTCGATTTGGTTTTCGAGAAGAATTCCACGAACCATTTCATCCTCGAAGTCAACGCTTTCGGCGACTTCTTCCCCGGCTGGACCGACGCGAGCGGCTGGTCGATTCCTCGCCACGAGATTACGGCGACGTTAAAACGGCTCGGGATGTGAAACCATTAACACTCGGTTTTCATCTTGCCGGCTTCGGAGGGCAATTCGAGTCGGCAGCAGCCGAGGTTTAGCGCGTCTCTCGGGATGCCCGCTTCGACCGCTTCATCGAGAATCCCCGGCCACAGCGAATACCACACGAACCGCCCTTGCTTCTTGCCTCGGACCAGTCGCGCGTGCTTGAGTACGGTGAGATGGTGCGACACGTTGACCGGCAGAATATCCAGCATCGCGACAATTTCTGTCACATTGTGCGGCCCACCGGCCAAAAAGCGTACGACCTTCAACCGTTCCGGGGCGGCGAGGGCGGCGAGTAGCTCGGCACATCGCTGCGGCTCGAGGGGATCCTTCTTTGGCACGGTAAGTCTCAGGCGTTACGGAGAGCGAGTCATCTGAAGTGATTCTATCTATACTTCACGCGGCTGAAACGGATACTTCGTACAAAGGCGAAAACCTCTTATTTTGGTAGCCGCAGGTCTTTAGCCTGCGTTTGCCACGAGCAATCGCTGAGGGTCGTGTTGAGTCTTCGATACACGACGTTTCCTGCGCCCGGAATGAACGTTTTGTGCGGATCGCGTCGCGTCTCGAAGACTCGCCACGACTGGTTTTTGAAGGTTGTTTACCCCGCGCAGGCTAAAGACCTGCG
>JAYSKW010000215.1:0-2626 GCA_043726085.1 Limnoglobus sp. | reverse complement strand
CCACATCGAAACGCTCGGCCTCGGCGACCGTTTGCCGGACATGCCGCTCTTCATCGCCCCCGGCGCACACGTGCTGGTGCCACTCGAAGAAGCCTACATGAGCGCTTGGGAAGACACGCCACCCGCAATCCGCCGTCTGGTGGCCGCGGGTTGATACCGTCCATAATTCACTTGGCGGAGTCGAAGCATGGCGGAGGAAGCGGTGCCGAATACGGCGTTTGAATCGATCCTGGAAACGGATGCCACCGAATCGATTGACGACTTTGTCGCGCAGATCAAGGAGACCGCCGACAAGCTGACGAAGGACGGGTGTAGCCGCGGCGATGCCAAGCTGTTGGCGACGGCGTTCAAGGAACTGCGGCACTGTTTCCGCGTGTTTGCGGCGTATCGGTCGCGGCGGAAAGTGACGGTCTTCGGTTCGGCCCGCACGAGGCCGGACCACCCTGCGTATCTTGCGGCGGTGGCGTTCGGCAAGCAGATCGCGGATGCGGGGTACATGGTCATCACGGGGGCCGCAGCCGGGATTATGGAGGCGGGGCACGTCGGCGCGGGGCGCGAAAACAGCTTCGGTTTGAACATCCTGTTGCCGTTCGAGCAGTCGGCGAACCCCGTGATTCTCGACGATCCGAAACTGATGAACATGCGGTACTTCTTCACGCGCAAACTCGCGTTCGTGAAAGAGTCGGACGCGATCGCACTCTTCCCCGGCGGCTTCGGCACACACGATGAGGCGTTCGAGTCCTTGACGCTGATTCAGACCGGCAAGTCACACATCTTCCCGCTCGTGCTCGTCGACGAACCGGGGGGCGACTACTGGCGAAGCTGGCAGCGATTCGTCGATGACGACCTCTTGCAGCGCGGTTACATTTCGCCCGACGATCGCTCGCTGTACCGCATTACCGATTCCGTCGAAGAAGCCGTGCGCGAAGTGACCAATTTCTATAAGGTCTATCACTCGATGCGCTACGTGAAGGGTCATCTCATATTGAGGTTGCAATCGCGAATCTCGAATGAAGCTCTGGAACAAATTCGTACAGACTTCGCAGACATCTGTACGAGTGGCACCATCGAACAAACCGAAGCCCAACCGGCCGAGGCAAACGAACCGACGCTGAAGGCGATGCCGCGACTGAGGTTTCGCTTTCACCGCACGAACCAGGGCCGGTTACGGCAACTGATCGACGCGGTGAACGGCCTCGGGTAAGCGTCACGCGGCCTCGGATACGCGGACGGTTTGCGAAATGCGGCCACGCAGCGCGTCGATCCACGACCGGACGGCGGTTGCGGAAAGTACTTCGTCGACGTGCAGTTCTCCGGATACGGCGGAGAAGCGACGGCGGACGGTCCACTGTCGGCGATACGCCGGTTCGCCGATCAGTAGGAGTCGTTCGCCGTTGACGCTCGGAATTTCAGACGGGCTTTCGTGGCCCCAGAACCATTCTTCGCTGCCCTGAAATCGCGGCGGCAACGTGCCATCTTCGCGCAACGCCGTCGGCCGATAAAGCTGGAACCGCGCCGTCGCGACATCGGCCTCGGGGTCGGTGGCGCAATCGCGATACGCCGCAACGATTCGCGGGTCGGGCCGCTCGCCTGCCAGATACCCTTTCAGTGGCGAACCCGTCACCGCATCGGCCAAAAGCACGTGAAATTGAGCCAGATTCGCGATGCCACCGAACAGAATGCGGAACCCCGAACCGCTACTCGGGTGCAACACCGTGACGGCACCATCGTCGGCCACCGCGAACAACTCTGCAAGTTCGCGACAGCGCCGATGGTCGGCCGCCAGTGCTTGAATGCCAGGAATTAGGCCGGAAATCGTACGCGCCGTGCGTCGCGCATCGGCAGAGGCGGCCATCACCGCGAACGCATCATCGGTGTAATCGTGGAGCTTCGCCCAAGCCAGTGCCGCATCGGGGTAACGCCGCGCCACGGCCATGCCGCATTCGCCGGGGAACGGCACCGCGACTTTCGGTTTGGGCTTCCCGAAGAAGAACAACGGCGGCACACCCCAACGGCGGGTGCGCTTGCAGGCATCGCGGAAGGTCGTCGCCAACGGCAGACAATCGCGCAACCGGTGAAGTAACGGCAACGCTTCGTAGGCGAGATCGGGCGACGACGGGAAAGAGTGCGTCGGGTTGTGAAACGCTAAAATGTCGCGCGGCATCGGGATCCTCCATCCGTGGGGGCACCACATTACCGCACGAACCGCGATCCGATGCAAGAGGAACTGCATTGCGGAAGTCGATGAAACTATTGGCATTAAACATCGGTTTGCTTTGGCACGTTTACTCGGCTGTAGCCGCGCATCGTACAATCCCCGTGTGGCTCTCTCCACGATTGCGGCGGTTTCCGAGAAGGAACGAATGGGATCTGACATTCCGAGTGCGGGTAAAGGGACGAGCCGCGAGCTTTTGACGTTGGCTGCGCCGTTGATCTTGGCGAATAGCTTTACTACGATTCAGTTTACGGTCGATCGCGCCTTTCTCTCGCAATACGACCCCGATGCGATGGGCGCGTCGATGCCCGCCGCGATGGTGTTCTGGCTATTTTTTACGCTCATCCAAGGCACGGCGGGGTACGTCAGCACGTTCGTGGCGCAATATACGGGTGCGGGGCGACCGTTGCG
>JAYSKW010000214.1:0-1894 GCA_043726085.1 Limnoglobus sp. | reverse complement strand
CTCGATCAGGGTTGGTGGCCCGATGGGTTGCTGACGCCGCCGTCGGAAGAGGCGATGCGCTACGATCTCGAAGTGTTGAAGAAAATGGGTATGAACATGGTGCGAAAACATATTAAAATCGAACCGTCACGCTATTACTACGACTGCGACCGGATGGGCTTGCTCGTGTGGCAAGATATGCCGAGCGCGATCAATCGCACCAAGAATCACTTCATCCCGCCGGGCGGCAAGAACGACGCCGACGACCAGTTCACCGACCTGGAAAAGAAGCAGTTTCGCTACGAATTAAAGGCGATGATTGACCACTTGAAGTTCTTCCCGTGCATATATTGCTGGGTGCCATTCAACGAAGGTTGGGGCCAGCACGATACGAATGCGATCCTCAAATGGACGAAGGAATACGACCCGACGCGGCTCGTCAACGGTCCCTCCGGCTGGGAAGATCGCGGCTACGGCGATATGAAAGATATGCACGATTACCCCGGCCCCAATATGTTCCCCGTCATGAAGGATCGCGTATCGGTACTCGGAGAGTTCGGCGGACTTGGATTACCGGTCGCGGGGCACCTCTGGAAAGACCAAGGCAACTGGGGTTATCGCAGTTTCAAAACAACAGACGAACTCCGCATAAACTACCACGGCCTCATTCACCGGTTGCATCCGCTCATCGGTAAGGGCCTGTCGGCAGCGGTATATACACAGACGACCGATGTGGAGATTGAAGTGAATGGCTTCATGACGTATGACCGCGAAATCATGAAGTTCGACATTGCCGAAACCGCGAAGTGGCACAAGTCGCTATTCGGCCCACCACCGGTGATGGCCGATCTGCTGCCGACGAGCGAGAAGGATGCACGCAACTGGCGTACCACCATCGCAATGCCGACAAAAGGCTGGGAACTGAGCGAATTCAACGACGATAGTTGGAAACTCGGCAAAGGTGGCTTCGGCACAAAGGGCACGCCGGGCGCGATCATCGGCACTGAATGGAACACCAAGGACATCTGGATTCGCCAGGCATTCGAGTTGAAGGAAGTACCGAAGGGCGATCTGTATCTGCGCATCCATCACGATGAAGATGCGGAGGTTTTCATCAATGGAGTACTCGCCACAAAAGTGGCGAGTCATGTATCGAATTATTATGAAGTGCCAATGACCGCCGAGGCGATGAAAGCGTTCGTGAAGGGTAAAAACACGATCGCCGTGCATTGCAAGCAAACGCTCGGCGGGCAGTATATCGACGTGGGTATCGTGGAAGAGGCGGCGAAGTAAATTCGTAGATTCGTCCATTGCCGTCGAACGACACGCGGATAAGAACACCCTGCTTGACTGTCGTTGTTTCTGGTACGCCGTCTTCCTACGGTCGGTATGTCGAACAAGACCTTCTTTTCTCGCCTGTTGGGCGACTCGACCGCCACGTTCGTCGGGTTCGCCCTGACGTGCGGCGTGTTGTTCCTGAGCATCTGGCTCACGAATCGCAACACGCGCCGCCTCGTCGACGCGAACGAACAGATGCATGTCGAGGCGTTGCAGCAATCGGAGATAACCGGCCTGCTGACGGGCGCGGCGGGGTTGCTGATGCTCGGGGCGGTCTACTTGCTCATCCGGCGGAACGATCGCCACCAGTTGCGTGCCAGCGAACTCGTGGCCGAGCAGAAAGAGCGACTGCGGACCACGCTCGCCAGTATCGGCGATGCCGTCATTTCGACCGACCGGAATGGCGGCGTGACGTACATGAACGCCATCGCCGAATCGCTGACGGGGTGGACGAATGCCGACGCGATGGGCCAGCCGTTGACGCAGGTGTTTCGCATCGTCAACGAATCGACGCGGCAGACGGTCGAAAACCCGGCAATGCGGGCGTTGAAGGAAGGCGTCATCGTCGGGCTGGCGA
>JAYSKW010000213.1:0-3933 GCA_043726085.1 Limnoglobus sp. | reverse complement strand
GAAGCGGTCGCGGAGATGGCACCGCCGCCCGTCGAAAAACCCGACGACACCAAGCTCGACATGAACCCGCTGATCGACGTGGCGCTCGTGTTGCTGATTTTCTTCATCCTCACGACGACGTATTCGTCGCTGCGCCGCACGATCGAACTGCCGAGTGAACCCGAACAAAGTCAGGGAGCCGCGAAAAAAGTCACGCCGCAAGATGTCGAATCGCAGGTGTTCCGCGTCGAAGCCTGGATGGCCGACGATCGACCGCGGGTGCGTATCAACGAGAAACTCGTCGAGTTGGAAGACGTCGAAAAGGAAATGAAAGAGGTGGTGAAATCGACCGGCCGCCGCGAGATGATGCTCGAAGTCGATGGCCGGGTACCGTGGGGAATCGAAGCTCAATTACACGACGCGGCCAAGGCCGCCGACGTGAAACAGATCTACCGCAAGCCGAAGAAAGCCAACGGCTGAGCGATCATCGCACAATCTGATCGGTAACGATGAGATCGTACTTGCCACCCTTCATGACGACTTTGAAGGTTGTCTGTTTAATGCTTTCGATTGGCTTACCGCGATAGGACTTTTCCATCCCGGCCAGCTTGTCCTCGATCTCGCGAGGGAAGTACGCCAGAAACGCCACGGGCGTGTAATCGAGTTGCAGCGCCTGCGCCACCGCGTCGACGGACTTCACCCGCACATCATCGAAGCGAATCATCTGCGCGAGTAACGCGAGGTCGGCATCGGTTGCGACGACCAGCGGCTTCGGGGCCGAGGGATTCTTGAAGATGTACATCTTCTTGCTATCGGGGCTGGGAACCAAGATCGTCGCGCTCAAGCCTGCCATCTGATTGACGTAATCGCCGCCGCTCGACGTATCGAACTTGATGACCCAGCGCAGTGCGCGAGCGTAGGTGGAACTCGCCCCCGTGCCGCCGGGACCGTTGCCTTTCCCGAAGTCGCCGCCAGTTGTGCCATTGCCCGTACCCGGTTTCGCGCCGAGAAGTTTGTCGCGTAGGCTTTTGTCGAGGGTTGCCAGCGCCGCGGCCGCACCGTCGGGGATTTCAATATCGCCGCCGACATCGACCTTGATCCGCTCGCGAATTTCGTCTTTGACTTCGTTGATCTGCGCCTGCTTTTCGAGGCGGTTGATATCCGAGAGTTGCGGCATCTGGCCGAGCGCGAGGTCTTGCGCGCCGCCATTGCCTTCGCTGCCTTCGCCGGTTTCATCGTCGCCGAACGCGATCACGGGAACGGGGTGTTTGTCGCGGGTTTGGAAAAATGTCGGCAACAGGAAGATCAACAGTGCGCCGAAGGCATACACGAGGATCGACATCGCCGTGCCGATCGGCATCTCGAGCCGCTTGTTGTAACGCTCCCAGAATGGCTGTTCGAGGATGCCATCGGGGTCGAGGTCGCGGAATCCCGCATTCTCGATCGGTTCGATTTTCGGTTCGTCGTCGTGTAGCGTCGTTTGTGTGGCCATGACCGACTCCGATTCGTTCGAGGTTTGTCTCGTCTCGATACCACAACGCAACTTGCCACGCGCATGTTGGCACAACAGAAATTATAACGCCAAATCGTGCGGCACTGCAACGCTTAAAAATCGCCTGCATCGCGCTTCGACCAGTACGGAAGGAACAGCCCGCCATCGACGTGCAGGATTTCGCCGGTGATGTAATCCGATGCCGGTTCCGCGAGAAACAGAATCGCGCGCGCGACTTCTTCGGATGTCGCCAGTCGGCCCCACGGCAACGACTTGGCCGCTTTCTGAATCGTCTCTTCGGTGAAGAACTTGCGTTCGCCCGGCGTGTCGGTCCAGCCGGGGTAACAGATGTTGACGCGAATTTTCTCTTGGAGGAGTTCGCAGGCCGCGGTGCGGGCCATTTGGTCGATCGCCGCTTTGGCCATGTTGTACGCCATCGCGTTGGGGAACGCGATCTGCGCGTGCGGCGAACTGACGATCACGACCGCCCCGCCTTGGCCTTGCTTGACCATCTGATTGCAAGTCGCCCGCAAACAGTAGTAGGCCCCGAACATCGACACTTCGATCGTACGGCGAAAGCCCTTCATGTCTGCGGTCAGGAATGGCTCGCGATCGCTGTATACCGCCGACGAGATGAAGATGTCGATCCGACCGAATTCTTTCACCGTCTCGGCCACCATCGCATCGACGGCAACGGGATCGGAGACATCGGTTTTCGATGGCATCGCTTTGCGTCCCAGTGCCCGTATCTCCTCGACCGCTTCCATCGCGTTCTGTTCGGCGGAGTAATAGTTCAGCACGACATCGGCACCGGCTTTCGCCAGAGCCACCGATGTCGCCCGACCGATCCCCGACGACGCCCCGGTCACTACTGCAACTTTGCCCACCAAAGATTGAGACATGTCCGCTCCTACACGCAACCGCGAATTCGTCCAAAACCCGTAGATATTGTCTTACGAACCCGCGACGGAGTGACGCGGAAAGATCATTCGTCCTTCGCCGAACGCGGTTTAGCGAGGCCGGCCTTCTCCATCAGCGACTGCGCGAAGACGTCTTCGGTGGCGTGGGCGGCTTCTTCGGCGACGATTTGTGCCGAGGCCGAGAGTTGATATTCGATCTTGAACTGATGGCTCGAAATGCCGATGAGGTCGCCCGGTTTGATGAGCCGATGGGCCACTCGTTCGCCGTTCACTTTGGTGCCGTTTTGGCTCCGCATATCGCGAACGTACCAGACGCCGAGCTTGAACGTGAACTCGCAATGCTGACTGGAAACGTTGGCGAATTCGAGGCAAATGTCGTTCGATTTGCGTCGGCCGACGGTCATCACGTCGCGAATGAGCGGGATCGCATCGCCACCGCCGACAGGCACGAGTTCGCCGTGAATGGGATTGGACATTATGTATCTCGCAGCTACGAGGAAGAAAAATTAAGAGTTCGCCATCGAATGAACACAGTATACCCCAACACGAGAGTCGTTTTCGACGGGAGAATCCACAAAAAAACCGATCCGCCGCACAGAAGAGCGTTGGCCCTTCACGGCGACGGATCGGCGAATCAATATTACTGTCGCGAACCGTTTAGCGGCCGCCACCTGGGAAGTACGGGTTGCCCATGGCCGGGCCGGATGGCGGTGCGTAGAAGGCACCCATCAACGGGGCGGGCGTCTGGAAGTGGCCGTTGTACGGCCAGTACAGGTACCACGGGGCCGCCTGGAACGCGGGTAGCGGGTTCTTGCCGAACAGTTTCGCGAACGGGCCTTGTGGGTGCGACGGGGGTGCCGACTGTGGGCAGCCGGGGCCGGAACAACCGCCCGCACGAACATCGACAGCAGTAGCAGCCACCATCGCAATGGCGACCAGCGAATAGAAAAATGTCTTCATGATCCCTCTCGGCAGTTTCGATCCTTGAAACGTTGGCACACTCCCTGCGAGCGCACCGAGAATTCGACCTCGATAACATGCCCGACGAATGCGATTCGTGCGGGTATTCGGACTCGCGTCCGACTGGTTTTTTGAGGCACGCAGGCGGGTAATCCCCACGTCGCGCTCGATCCGAATCACCGATTCAAATTGCCAGCGTTACTTCACCTGACCCGTCAACACGCCCGCGGCACCCGCGTTCTCCGCTGGCATGACCTTCGGCGCGGGCTGCGACAGTGGCGCGGGTGTAATTGTCTCGGTGGCCGGTGCGACCGTCGCGCTGACGGCATCGCTCGAACCGCAACCGCCTGGGCTACTACACGCACTCGACTTGTGACGATGTGCGAGCGGATGCACGCGATGGAAGACGTTGCCGAGCGTCGTCAATGCATAGCGGCCCCAACCCGCCCGCGATCCGCAACTCGAACAGCCACTGCTACCGCAATGGCCATCGGCACAGTTATTTTGTGGCGGGTTGTAGCGGAGGTCCGATGTCCAAGGTCCGTACGGCTCGAACGGGTAGTAGCCGTAGTACGGACCATA
>JAYSKW010000212.1:0-1587 GCA_043726085.1 Limnoglobus sp. | reverse complement strand
ACCGAGAGCCAGCCCGTTACTCATCGTCCAATTATCGTTGAGCGGGGTAATCGCCCAGAAACCGGTGTGTGTGAACGGGTTGTACTGGAATCCGTAAGATCGGCTGACGAATGTATTTTCAAGCCCAGGACCGACTTCGTACGAACAGTGCGTAGCGAACCGACCGACCCGAAGCGTAGTTCCTTCCGTGCCTACGCCCGGCAGGAACGCTTCGCCATACATCGAGTAAATGTCGGCAGGGTAGTTCCGCGGCGCGCCGTCTTTCCCGTTTCGCAACTGATTATCGAAGAGACCTCGAGGAACCGTGTATCGGGCGTCGGTGCCGACGAACGCATCGACGTGGAAGCCGTACTGCAATTCTTTCTTGGTCGTATCGACGGCTTTATCGATTCGCAACCACGTCTGGTTCATTTGAAATTCGTTAGCGCGATCGTTAAACGTCGTCGGCGCATTCGTCTTGCTAGCCGAAGACAACGTGTAGTTCATCTGCGTCCAACCGTACACTTTAACACCGCCATCTGAGAGCAACTGACCGAAGCGCGTACCTTCGAGCAACTTCTCAGCGAGGTATTTGGTTGCGGGTGGCTGCTCTTTCGCAGCGGGATCGGGTGATTCGGCCGTACCTGCGGGGGCAAGAACGTACGTCGGGGCGGGGCTGACCTCAACGGGTGGCAACGTGGCGGGCAAGGTCATCGGTGCGGGCGTGACCGAAGGCATGACCTTTGGCATGGGCATCGGGATTGGTGCGGTCTGAGCCGACACCTTGGCGGGCAAAATCGGGATCACCGGCAGTGCCGGTGGTTGCCCCGTTGCGAGCGCCGACCCAAGAAGCAAGGTCGTAAACATATCTGAACCTCGTCGATCCGTGACGGTGAAGAATGCCTAGGCAACACATTGCCGCCCAGACCGGCGCATCCTGCGGTCCGGCTAACACGTCTAATCGGACTACTATGAGGAACGCATCTAACCGGATGTGATCGGATCGTGAGGAGAACAGGAAATGGGGGTCGCGCAAACGCTACAAACTACCACGCGAAACCGGATAAATTTGGCTGCTTACAATTCGAGCGAAAGACGCCTGCGGAAGTAGCAGTCCACGCGAGAAATACTGTCGAAACCTACTTCCGTTTCCCTGGTAGCGGCGCACCGCTCTCTTTGGCGGCCACGCCCGATTCGAGCGCCTGCTCGCTGTGATAGATCTGCAATATCACCCAACAGACGGGGTATGCGTTCAGTAGCTTCTTGTTCGTGCGTTGCAAATGGGCCAACTGCTCGCCGACGGAAACGAACAACTTTTGCTCGTGCGGCGTGCGTTCGGTCCGCGTTTTTTGGATGACACCCGCTTGGCAGAGGGCATCGATCTCTTCGATGAGTCGCGGTGGCAACATACCCCATCTCCCCTCAAAGGCCCATCTTGATCGACTTCGCCGCGTTTCGCACATTTTACACGGTTTGCGCGGCACTTTGTTTCAACTCGGTTGGCCCTATTGTCGATACAACCCTTAGCCAAGGACGATTGGGCGACACCGGCCGGACCCCACCCTTCGGGGTAACCGGCGTGGTCAGACGCATGGGGGTGCGTTTGAT
>JAYSKW010000211.1:0-3362 GCA_043726085.1 Limnoglobus sp. | reverse complement strand
AACATGATGTACTACGGCCAAATCGCGGGTGGTGGCATCGTCGGTGCGATCGTGGTGATGTTCCTGTTTCGCAAATTGTCCGCATCGAAATCGTCGTCGCCTCGACCACAACGTCGTACGCCTTCGATGCGGTCCGGGAATTGATTCGTTTGGGTGGGGGCCGGGGATGCGCCTTGCGGCGACATCCCCGTTTCCCGTCCCAGCGGTTCACGTCTTCGCCGAATATCCTCGCCAGGAATCGAACCTAGACTGCAACTTTCGTAGAGTTGCGTGCAACCAACACACCCCGAGGATGTTACGTCACGCAACCATGGACATCGCGACACAAGTAAGGTTCGCGGCTACTTCGCTTCGTAGTACATCGCGAAGCCGATCATCATCTCGTTCCAGGTTTGGGTGCCCCATCGCACTTTCGACGCCGGATCGGGGTTGAACGGGTTGCTCTTCGAGTTGTCGTAGATGGCCGTGCATTCGATCCGCGACTTGGCAGGGATCGTGCGGGCTTCACGGAATTCATAGCTCGCCTGCCAGTTGAAATCGTACTTCGGCACGTTCAACAACACCTCGCGTTTGCCATCGGGTGTAATCAGATCGTAACGGAACGACTTGCCGCGCAGGTGCATGTGCGGCGTCAGCGAGAGTAGCGTGACGGACTTGTCGAAGGTTTGCTCCGACAGCACTTCGTGCTTGGCGACACCGGCGGGGATCACGAACTTCGGGTTGAAGATCGCGGTGCTATAAAGCTCGTGTTTCGGCGGTTTCTTCGCGTAAATGATGCCGATCATCGACTGATCGACGCCCGCGCGGCCATTCGGCGTGTAATGCACTTCAAATACCAGGCGGCTCCCCTTGGCGATACGGCGTGCGAAACCGTCGGGGTTGAGAATCGGCTGATCGCCAGGGACGAACGCGCCGAGCAAGTGCGTGCCGAACTGCCCGCCGGCGACGTCGAAAATCGTCCCGCCCGGTGGAATGATGAAGCAAAGGATATGGTGAACGACCGCACGGTAGCTGGGCCGTACTTCAATCGCTTGCACCCATTTCTCTTCCTCGAAGACATCGCCGACCATCACGTATTGGTAAGGGAAGCCGAGGCCGAACATCGCGTTGGCGGGGATTGAGATCGGTTTGAGCATCTTCAATACCGCATCGGGTTCGCGTCCCAGACGCCAGCCGTCGATATAACTCGGCTCCGCTGCGGCATCTTTGGCATCGCCTTCGGGGCAGCCGTTGTCGATCCAGCCGAGGATCGTCTTCTTTTCCGCGTCGCTCAACCGGCGATCGTTCTTAAAGTGACCGCGTGCGGCGTCGGCGTGCCAAGGCGGCATCACGTCGTCCGCAACCACCTCACGCATCATGTCCGCCCAGCCGATCGTCTGCTTGTAAGTCATCAGGCTGAAGGGGGCTGCTTCGCCGGGGCGATGGCATTCTTGGCACTTCGCCTGAATGATCCGCGAAACGTGCTTCGTGTACGTGTAGGTCGCGGTATCGCTCGGCTTTTCGGCTCTCGGCCGCGTGAGTTTGCATCCCATCGCTGTCGTGTGCGAAACCTTCACGTCTTGCCCTTCGAGCACCGCTTCAATTGCGTTCGCCAACTCGCGGGTGCCCTGTTTCGCCTTATGCACGCCGGGGCTGAATTGATCGTCGATACGGCCAAAGTAGCGAACCGTGCGGGTAGCATCGAGAACGATTGCCGTCGGTACTCGCTCGATGCTGAGCTTGTCCGCGATGGTCGTGCGGTTGTCCTTCAACACGGGGAACGGCAAATTCCATTCTTTTGCCACCTTCGCAACATCTGCGGGTTCGTCAGCGCCGTGGCTATTGATGCCGACAAACACGACACCATCGGGCGAGTAGCGTTTCGCCATGTCGATGATTCGCGTCGTGTATGCACTCGCCACGGGGCAGGTGGTGCTGCTGAAGACGATGACTGTGGCCTTCGCTTCGCGCGTATTTTCGACGAGCGACCACGGCTTTGATGTCAGCGGTTCTGGAAGGGTGAAATCCGCTACTCGCGTACCCACCGGAGCGACGGCATCTCCAGCCGAGAGCGGCAGAATCGAGCAAACTATTACTAGAAAACAGTATCCGATGCGTCGCATATGCCGATCTCCATGTTGGTGCCGTCCCTGATGCCATTGTATTACCCATACCCATGCAATTACCGAATCGATTCGAGGAAAAGTGGCTGTTTCCGACATAGATCGTAATAGACTTGAGAAGAAATACCCGATTCGGCGAACTTCCGCGTTGACAAAATTACCGATCTTTGCAATAAATACAACCTTGGCCTCTTTTCGGTTCCGGCCCCACCAACTCAGGTGCAAATCTGAGTTGGTGGGGTTTTTTCGTATCGCACCGAGATTAGTTCACATTCACCCTACTTTCGCTTGGGATTGCGGCGTCTTGCGAAATGCGCTAACTTGTGGGCCAACTGAGAATTCTCTGCGAAGGAGTCGCATGTCACGGGCAATGGACGCCCCCAGTCGGATGGCTATCGCTGTTGCCGCTTTGGTGGCGATGGTCCTGCATGCCCCGCGTTTGGTGCTGGCACTCGGGGCGGCGACCATCGCGGGTTCGATTTGGCTTTCGTATGCCAAACTCGAATATCATACGCAACGCAACGACCTTCTGAGTGCGGAAAAAGAGTGCCAGAAACAATGGCAGAAATACCTGGACGCCTTCGGCGATGACGACGACATGATCGTGGTCGTCAAGGGGGCGGATCGCAAGCGGATGCAAGCGGCAGCGGACGATGTCGCCGCCGAACTTCAGAAGCGATCCGATTTGTTCGACCGCGTCTTTCACAAAGTCGATCTGCGGCCGCTCCACCCGCGTTCGTTGCTGTATTTATCGCAAGACGACCTTGCCGCAATCGACAAACGCCTCGATGGCATGTCCCCGCTCCTCGGTCGCTTCGGGGACGTCAGTTGGCAGGCACTTTCGTTGCAAGCGCTGCTCGCGCAGGCGACGGTGGCGGCCGAAGGCAAACAAGCGGGGCGTGCTTTATCGAAAGCGGACAACGACCTGCTCGCGCAACTCCCCGCGATTTTGCAACAAGCCTCGATATCGTTACAAAACCCGGCGGATTATCAGAACCCATGGGCGGTGGGTGGGCGTCGCGATGAGGGCCGCACGCTCACCGAGCCGCAGTATTTTTTCACGCACGATGGCGCACTCGCGCTAGTGTTGGCACGCCCCAAAAAAGCCCTGGAGTCGTTCACACCTGCAAAGGAAGCGTGTGAAGCTGCACGGGCAATTCTTGCCGATGTACGCCTGAAACACCCCGACCTGACGTTCGGCCTCACCGGTTTGCCCGTCCTCGAAACCGATGAGATGGTCGCCTCCGACGAAGACTCGAC
>JAYSKW010000210.1:0-1165 GCA_043726085.1 Limnoglobus sp. | reverse complement strand
GAAGATGCTGCTCGCGGCACCCGATGTCATGCTCTTGGACGAACCGAGTAACCACCTGGACATCGCCACGACGCGCTGGCTCGAAGAGTACCTCTCGCGGCAACCGCAGGGCATGATCCTCATTAGCCACGACCGCTTCTTTCTGGATAAAGTCTGCAACCGCGTCATCGAATTGCACGAACGGAAAATCACCGCCTACCCCGGTAACTACTCGCAATACGCGCGGCTCCGCGACGAAAAGTACGACCGCATCATGAAAGAGTACGTCGCCCAGAAAGAGTACATCGAGAAGCAAGAAGACTACATTCGCCGCGCGCACTACGGCCAACTGGCGAAGCAAGCCCAGTCGCGGATGAAGTCGCTGGACAAGATGGAACGCACCGACAAGCCGACGAAAGTCAGCGGGCCGAGTATCCGCTTCGGCGATGTCTCGCGTTCCGGCGACGTCGTGTTTCAGGCCGAGGATCTCAGCAAAAGTTACGGCGACAATTTGCTGTTCAAGGATCTCAGCTTCGACATCAAACGTGGAAAACGACTGGGAATCATGGGGCCGAACGGCTGCGGGAAAACGACGCTCCTCAAAATCCTGCTCGGCGAAGAAGAGCCGACCGAGGGTAAAGTCCATCGCGGGCACCTCGTGCAAATCGGCTATCTGGACCAGCATTTGAAGATGCTCAACGAAGAGCAAACGCTGCTCCGCGCCGTCTGGCCCGAACCCGATGCGACGCTGACCGAGCAGAAAATGCGCGACCTCCTCGGCAGCTTTGGCTTGCAAGGCGAGATCGTCGAACAACAAGTGAAATCGCTCTCCGGTGGCGAACGTAGCCGCGCCGCACTCGCCCGCTTGACGGTCGAAGGCGCGAACGTGCTGATCCTCGATGAGCCGACGAACCACCTCGACATTTGGGCGTGCGACTCGCTCGAAGCGGCGCTGAAGTCGTTCGAAGGCACGCTGATTTGCGTCAGCCACGATCGCTATTTCCTGAACCGCGTCGCCGACCTGCTCATCGTGTTTGAAGGGCCGCGCCCGGAGATGGTCTTCGGCAACTTCGATACGTACGAACTACTGCGCGCGAACCGTGCGAACGCCGCCGCGAAGGACAAAAAGGAACCGCCACGCGAAGTGAAAGCGAACGCGCCGATCGACAAACGCAAGCGCCGTCGC
>JAYSKW010000209.1:0-2068 GCA_043726085.1 Limnoglobus sp. | reverse complement strand
TCCGCCTTCGGCACGAACACGTCCGCGACTTCGGGTTCGGCCCCGAAGATTGGGAGCGGGACTAGCAGTAACAACGTGTCCGTACGGCCGCCTACAGGTGTCGATATCTCGATGATTGGCAAAGGTCTTGTTATTTCATGCTTGAAGTGGGCAGAAGCGTGGCGTGTTGATCGGCGGGCGTGACAGGGAGTTGGGTGAGGGTGTCTTTGAGCCAGTTCCAGGGGTTGATGCCGAACTGTTGGCAGGTGGCGGTGAAGCTGGCGAGGACTGCCAGTCGGCGGCCGCCGTCATCGCTGCCGAAGAACAACCAATTTTTGCGGCCGATGGCGAACGGCTTCACGGCGCGTTCGGCGATGTTGTTGTCGATCGCCAAATCACCGTCACGAACGTAAACGGTCAATGCGTCCCCTTGATTGCGGGCGTAGGTGACGGCCTCGCCGAGGGGGCTTTTGGGCAACGCCGTTGCGGCAGCTTGGTCGAGCCAGTCCTTCAACGCGGCGAGGTGCGGGATCGATTTTTCCTGACGCAACGACGCCCGGGCCGGGGCGTCGAGGTCCTTTGCTTCGTGCTCGACGGCGTACAACTGCTTGATCCGGGCGACGGCTTCGTGGGCCTCACGCGGACTGGTCTTCTCGGCCTCGACGAACTTCCGCCGGGCATGGGCCCAGCAGGCGACTTCCACGATGGCCCCTTTCGACAGACGAAACAGTTCGTCGTAGCCGGCGTAGGCATCGCATTGCAGATAGCCTTGGAATCCCTGTAAAAACTGAAGTGGCCCGTCGCGGCTGCGTGTTTCGGTGGCATCGTACACCGTGCCGTGCTCGGAGACGTACGTCCAGATCCGGCCCGTGCGGCAGTGCTCGCGTGTGGGGTCCTGCACCGGGATCGGCGTGTCGTCGGTATGCACAACCTTCGCGGACAGCACACGGGCTTTCAATTGGTGCCACAGGGGTGTCAGCACGTCGGCGGCGTCGGCGAGCCAGCCGCACAGAGTCGAGCGGGCGATCGGGAAGCCCTGTCGGGCGTAGCGATGTTCCTGACGATAGAGCGGCATGTGATCGACGAGTTTCGAGACGATGACGTCGGCCACGAGACCCGGCGCCGCTTTCGACTTCGGCATCGCTTCCGGCGGCAACTCGGCGATCTTCATCACGTCGGGTTTTTTCTCGTCGGGCAGATCGGCGTCGGCCGCGAAGCGGACGACGTACTTGGGTCGAACGAGTTGACGGACGAAGAGTGAGGATGGAGTGTAGTCGAGTTTTTCGCTGATTTCCTCGCCGATTTTGAACCAGGTGCCGCCGACGGCGCGTTTCTCTGCGTCGGTGACGTCGATGGTTTCCGTCACCCGTTTCAGATTCTCCGGCAATTTGCGGCGACCGTGGCCGTTCTTCACCGTCGTGGTCGTGGTCGTCGCGACGACCGTCGGCTCGGGCGGTGGTGACACGGGCGTGTCACTCGGCGGCGGTTCCCCGAAGAGCGTGGGTTGATTCGGATTGAGCGTGTCGGCCCGTGGGCCGTACAGCCGCTTCGTCAGTTGATGAACTTGGTTGACGAGGTGATCGATCCGGCGTTGCTGCTCGCGGTTCGTCGTCAGCAATTCCTGGATCATGCCTTTCAACAACGACGGATCGTCCGGCAAATTCGACTCGGTGGCAGTGGCTTCGCCGGGCATGACGGTCTATACCCGCACATCGTTCCGAAGGTTGCGCGATTCCAAAAACGTTTTTCAAAAATTTTCACGCGGCCGGCACGGATGAGGAAGTCGCGAATCGCGTCCGTCGGGTCGCGTTCAAGGCGATGCCACCGAGGATGAGTGACAGGTCGGTGACGCTGATCGAGACGCTCGCCGCCGCGCCGATCACTTTCGGAAATTCGAACGTGCCCCGTTCGAGCCGTTTCGACCAGAGCGCGTAACCGTCGCGATCCCAGTAGAGAATTTTCAGTCGATCGCCGCGTTTGCCGCGAAAGACGAACCACGACCCGGACTGCGGATTGCCCTTCAGGTGTTCGCGCACGAGCCCGGCGAGCGTGTCAAAACTCTTCCGCATGTCGGTCGGGTCGAGACAGA
>JAYSKW010000208.1:0-2040 GCA_043726085.1 Limnoglobus sp. | reverse complement strand
GTTGGTTGTTGCCTCCGCCGCGTTCTCAGGGTACGCCTCTTGCGATGACAAAGCCGAAGTACAACGCGAATCGTATCTTTCGGCTTTTCAATTTGGCGAGGATTTTCGACGGCACCTAAGCGATACCGGCTCGACGAAAGACTTCTGCGGGTCGTGTTGGTCGCCGTGGCTGTGGTTCGACATCGACCGCGATGATCGTGAACAGGCACGAAGCGACGCGACGCGGCTCGCGATGAAGCTCGCCGAATTGTATTCTCTCGATGATGACGGCTTACTGATTTTTTTTAGTGGCTCGAAAGGATTTCATATTGGCTTGCCGACATCACTTTGGTTGCCAGCGCCGTCGCTCGACTTCCACAAGTCGGCGCGACGGTTCGCCGAACATGCCGCCGAAAGGGCAAGCGTCGGCATCGACAGCGGGGTCTATGACAAGGTGCGCGCCTTCCGCGCCCCAAACTCCCGGCACCCGAAGACCGGTCTGCACAAGCGGTCAATTTCGCTCGATGAACTTTCTAGTTTGTCGCTCGACCGAATTATGGATTTGGCACGGTCGCCCGAACCCTTCGACGTTCCAGAACCGACCGACACCAACGAGCAAGCGGCGGCTAATTGGCAAAACGCCGTCGCTGTGGTCGCGCAGGAAGCAGAAGCGAAGGCTGTGCGACGTGCCGCGAACGGCTCGCCTACATTGAACCGTGCAACACTGGATTTTATTCGCGTTGGGGCCGAAAATGGCGACCGGCATCGACTCTTGTTTTCTGCCGCCGCAAACTTGGCCGAATTCGGTTGCTCGCCGTCGCTGGCACTAGCTTTGTTGAAAGAATCGGCACTCGACTCGGGGTTGCCGCCGAAAGACGTTCAGCGGCAAATTGAATGCGGTCTGGCCGCTTCGCCTTCTTCAATCGCACCGATCCACAAAGCCAATGCGATGAAAACCGAAGCGAGTGAGCCACCTAACTTATCGCTACCCGCTCCGCTGCCGCCAGTTGCGGTCGCCGCTGGCAAGCTCGAAACGCCTTGTCGATGTGGCTCAACCGAATACGTCGAACTGCCACTTTCCGGCGGACGAACTCGCCGCGATTGTCCAAAATGCGGTAAGTTCATTTCGTTTGGCAATTGGACGACGAAAGGGGGTACGGTATGACAGCGAACTTTCAAACGGCCGTCGATGTGTACGACGGCTGGCGTGATAACGTGTTGATTGGAAAGCCGCCCGTATTGTTTCCCATTGGCGAGGGTGAACTCGCCCGCATTGAAATAGGGCCGAAGCTCGTGACGTTGTTCGGTGGTGCGCCGGGTGCGGGCAAAACGGCATTCACGATGCAAGCAGTGGTCGATGCGCTGCGGCTGACGCCGACGCTAAAGGCTTTGGTTTGCAATATCGAAATGCCTGCCGACGTGTTACTCGATCGGCAACTGTCGCGATTATCGGGCATCGACCTAACGACGATTCGTTATCGACGCTTTGGTGAAGAACACACCGACCGGCTCGACCAGGGCTTGCATACGTTGGAATCGTTCGCCAACCGGCTCGCATTTGTTCGTCCGCCGTTTGATCTGGCAAACGTCGCCGCCGCTGCCGACGCCTTTCACGCCGACCTGATTGTGCTGGACTATATCCAACGCATTCCACCGCCGGGTGAACATGGCGACAAGCGGGGCTCGGTCGAGGCAACCATGAATTACCTTCGCCAGTTCGCTGACGCCGGAGTTGCAGTGTTGGTGGTCGCCGCCGTTTCACGGGGGAAGGATTCAAAGGGACGGTCAAGCTATTCGGGCGACTCGTTGTCGCTTGCCAGTTTTCGCGAATCAAGCGAACTGGAATTTGGGGCCGATGACGCCTTTATCCTGGTTCCGACCGATGAAGATAAGAAGTACGGGGTCGCACCGATTACGCTTCGGCACCTGAAGGCAAGGCATGGCGAGGCGAAAGACGTTCTCTTGGAATTCGACCGCCGGGTACAACGGTTTACCGAAGCTGCCAACCCCCGGGAATGGAATCCCAAAAAGACGAAGAGAAAGGCCAATTCGGAAAAAGTG
>JAYSKW010000207.1:0-3550 GCA_043726085.1 Limnoglobus sp. | reverse complement strand
CGGTGGCGAATCTTCGCGCGCATCCGTCGCTTCTTCCGACCCACCTTGCGCCGTCCGCTACCGCGTCGTCGGCCCGCCATACGACTTCTCCCTAACCACACGTGATCGTCTTAATTTTTAGACAGGACTTTAGCTTAGAGCGCAGCCCCTATCGCGGCAAGCCGATGTCGCGATCCGCCGCGCTTTCAAAGGAATCGTGTGACATCGCACGATTCGTTGGGTAGAAAGAACGGTAGCCTACCGCTACTCGTGAGATGCATCGTGAATACGCCGACACCCGACGACCCGTTCGAGTCGTCCGATCCCGATTTCGACCCGTGGGCCGACGACCCCGATGCCCCAAAAGAGCCGGGGATGGACGACTCCGACGAGTTCGCCCCGCTCGATTTGGATGCGTACGAGTTCGGCGGGCCGTCGGCACTCTTCGACCCGGAAACGAGCGACGAGATCGGCCTCGAAATCATTTATCAGCAAACGATGGCGGCAATGAAAGCGCCACCGCAAGACAAGACGCCGCCGAAGCGTTCGGGGATGTTGTTCCTGGCATCGCTCGCGCTGTTCATCCTCTCGTTCGCCTCCCAAGGGTTCCGTTGGATCGGCGTCGCACTCATCGTGATGCTCGTCCACGAACTCGGCCACTTTTTGGCGATGCGCGCGTTCGGTTACCGCAACGTGAAATTGTTCTTCTTGCCGTTCTTCGGTGCCGCCGTCACGGGGACGAACGAGTCGGCACCGGCTTGGAAACAAGCGGTGATGATCCTGCTCGGCCCACTGCCGGGGCTACTGATCGGCTTTCTCATCATTGCGATCCTGCAACCGGACAAGGCCTCGTTTCTCATGGAACTGGCGCTCTTCTTCGGGGTCTTAAATGCATTCAATTTGTTACCGATATTGCCGCTCGATGGCGGGCGATTGTTCGAGGTGCTATTCCTCGCGCGGCGACCCTGGCTCGGCACGATCTTCCGCCTGTTTGCCATCGTCGCCATCGTTGCGGCCGCGATTGCCTCCAACGATTGGATGGCCGGTATCGTCCTGGGATTATTGGCGTTGATACTGCTCGGCACCACACGGATGTCGCACCGCATCGCTCGATCGCGGGCCGTGTTGTCGGCGGCGTTTCCACGCATTGCGGGGAAGTGGGAAAAGGTCGTCGATACCGACCGCCGCCAACTCTTTAAAATCGCCGTGCAAATCGGCCCCGACGAGGCCGAACCCGAGCAACTCGCCACCATCGTCCGGCAAATCCACGGCCAAGCCGTCACGCGACCTGCCGGGACAAAAGTCTCCGCACTGTTGTTGTTCGCCTACTGTAGCGGCTGGGCACTCGCCATCGGCACCACCGCCCTGATGATCTATCGCCAAGCCGCCGCAAACGAATGACGCGGTCTAATCCGGGCCGCGGACGAACGAGGCGACTTGCTCCTGATAGAAGCGGCGGAGTTTCTCGTGGCTCTGCTCGCTGAGCGGTCGCATTCCACTCGGCTTGGCGTTCAGTAGCGTTTGTTGTGCGTTGCGCGCACCGGGTATGATCGTCGTTACGGCGGGGAAATCGAGGATCCAGCGGAGTGCCATCTCGGCCATCGTGTAGCCCGATGGCAACAGCGTTCGCAGCTTTTCGATCAGTTCCAGGCCGTTCTCGAAGCCTAGCCCCGCGAAGGTTTCGCCGACGTTGAACTTCTCGCCGTTGCGGTTGTAGGCGCGGTGATCGGTGGCCGCGAACTTCGTACTATGCGTGTATTTTCCAGCGAGTAACCCGGAGGCCAACGGCAGCCGCACGATGATCGCCACGCCCTTCTTCTGGGCTTCGTCGAAGATCGCGGTGATCGGCGTCTGGCGAAACACGTTGAAAATGATCTGCAACGAGGCCAGCCCTTCTTGAGCCAAGCACGCCTTCGCCTCAGCGGTCGATTCGACGCTCGCCCCGAATCGTTGGATCTTGCCTTCCTGTTTCAGTTGGCGCAGCGTCTCGAAGATCTCGCCCTTTTCCAGTTCCGCCAGCGGCACGCAGTGCAGTTGCGTGAGGTCGAGCGTTCCGACGCCGAGGCGCTTCAACGAGGCTTCGGTAAAGGCCCGCACGTGTTCGGGCAGGCAGTTGTCTGGCAATCCCGGCGTCGGCCAGCGTCCGAGTTTCGTCGCCAGGAACAGCTTCTTTGCGGAAATCTCTTTGGCGAATTTGGCGATGAGGCTTTCGCTGCGGCCGAGGCCGTAGATGTCGGCCGTGTCGAAGAATGTCACCCCGGTGTCGTACGCCGCCTTCAGTGTAGCGATCGCGTCGGCATCGGACACGGTGCCCCACTGATCGCCGCCGATCTGCCAGCAGCCGAGGCCGACCTCCGAGACGCGAACGGGGTCTTTACCAAACGTACGGGTAATCACATTCGTTCTCCAATAGGGGCCAGTTCCGAAATTGTAGCCGTTCCCGCGCGGAACGCCACACCGGCTCCCCACTCCGAAACGCGAAGAGTTGCGAGTGGGTTGTGGGTGGATCACTTCGCGTCGCTATAATCCCCATACCGCTAACCTGCCCTTTCGTTCGACGAGGAACGGCCCGATGCTGGTGAGAGATCGCATTCTCGGTACTTTCGTTGGCTTGCTGTTCGCGGCGATCCCTGCACGGGCGGCGGTCGATTTCTCGCGCGACATTCTGCCGATCTTTTCGGACAATTGCTACCACTGCCACGGGCCGGATGAAGCCGCACGCAAGGCGGGTTTGCGCCTCGATACGAAGGATGGTGCGTTCCGGAAGAAGAAAGAGCGCACGATGATCGTGCCCGGCAAGAGTGCCGAGAGCGAAGTAATTACGCGCGTCTTCAGCAAAGATGCCGACGAGATGATGCCGCCGCCCGACTCGAACCGCAAGCTCACGCCGAAGCAAACTGCACTGCTGAAACAATGGGTCGATGAGGGCGCAAAGTGGGGGACGCACTGGTCGTACATGCCGCTACCGCGTGCGACTGCCATTCCCAAAAGTGCCGAGCGCAACCCGATCGATGCGTTCGTTGCGGCACGGCACATCAGCGAAGGATTCACCTTTTCCGCCGAAGCGACGAAGGAAGCGTGGCTGCGCCGCACGACGTTCGACCTCACCGGCCTGCCGCCGACTTTACCCGAACTCGATGCCTTCAAAGCGGATGTCAGCGCAACCGCGTACGAAACAGTCGTCGATCGCTTACTGGCGTCGCCGCGCTACGGCGAACGCATGGCGGTCGAGTGGCTCGACCTCGCTCGCTACGCGGACACGCACGGCTACCAGTCGGATCGCTTCCGCCAGATGTGGCCATTCCGCGACTGGGTGATTCGTGCCTTCAACAGCAACCAGCCGTACGACGAATTCGCGACGTGGCAACTCGCCGGCGACATGCTGCCGAACCCCACGAAGGACCAAAGGCTAGCGACCGCGTTCAACCGCTTGCACATGCAGAACGAAGAAGGCGGCGTCGTCGAGGAAGAGTTCCGCGTCGCCTATGTGGCGGACCGCGTCAATACCTTCGGCACCACGTTCCTCGCACAAACGTTCGAGTGCTGCCGGTGCCACGATCATAAGTTCGAC
>JAYSKW010000206.1:0-1883 GCA_043726085.1 Limnoglobus sp. | reverse complement strand
GGCGGGTCGGGTCGATTTGCACCCGTGGACGGGGCCGTTGTATGCGGTGCCGGAGCCGGGTTACGCACTGTTAGTTTCGCATAATGTCGCGTACTACGCTAGCACGCGGAACGGATGATTCGCTTCACGGATGACTTAGCAAGGAGGCTACGATGACGGCAACTTTGACGGGGACTCGCCCTCTGACGGACCGCACCCGCGAACAATTGCGCCGGGCCGGGAATCCGTTTCGCAATTACTTCGCACGCAACCCGGACGACGATGTGTGTGCGCGGTATCACGTGGCGGAGCTATTCGCGGCCGAGCGCGACCTGCTGCACAGCATCATCGATCTGTATCGGCACGACCCGAACACGCACTCGGAAGTCGTCCCCGTGTTGGGCAACAAGGGGGCGGGGAAGACACACCTGCTGCACAGCATCAAGCATGGGGCGGGCGGGCAGTGGCAACTGCTCGTGAACCCCGGCGTGTTCCAAAAAGAGACCGATTTCCTCGAATATATGCTGTTCCAGATCATCGACACGCTACTCGGTGGCGGTCGACAGAAGGGCAGTCGCCCGCTCGATTACATCGGCGACAGCCTCGTGCGCCGGTTGCTCGGCCTCGCGATTCGCGACCTCAGCAGCGACGAAAAAGTCGAGTTATTCCCGCCACCCGGCATCGGTCGTTGGGCACGCCGCCTCGGCATCGGGCACACGCAAGCTAACGAGCGCGCCGACTGGCTCGCGGACCAACTTTCGGGAGCGTCGGACTTTGGCCGCGCACCGACGGCGGTGATGCAATCGCTGACTGACGCCGGGCTGTCACCGACGCGGGCGTTCGACCTGATGGTCGCCTACGTGCAAAAAACCGAACCGCGGAACACGGCGGGCCTGATGCGGCGCGCGATCTTCGCCGGGTTCGCGAAAGCGGTGTTGCTCAAGGACGAATCGGACCTCGCGAACTTCCTCACTTACGGGTTCGCCGAACTCGATTTCAACGTGAAACCGGGGCGGCAGGATCTCGTGCTCGCGCTGTTCAAAGTGATGATGGACGTGCTGCGCGGGCTGAAAATCCCGGTCGTGGTGGCGTTCGATCAGCTCGAAGATTTGTTGCTCGCACGCCGGACAGACGACTGCCACCGTATCGCCGAGGCGTTCTTCGCGGGCATCGTGCAAGTGATGCACCAACTCGACGGCGTCTGCTTCCTGATCTTCGCCGAACGCGGCTTGTGGAACCGCTTCGTGCCATCGCTCGACGGGTACATTCAAGACCGCTTGAACAACCCCGTTCACGTACCTGGTCACGGCACCGTCAAGGCGCTCCGCCTCGAAGCGCCACCCGCACCACTCGTGCGTTGCGTCGTCGAAGCGCGGATGCAACCCGTGCTCGAAACGATGCCCGATTCGGATGCGATGTCCGACATCTACCCGTTCACCGACGAGCATATTACCCGCATCGCGAAGTCCGAACCGACGCTGCGGGATATGCTGCAACAGTTCCGCCACCTGTACGATCACGTCGTGTACGAGACGACGGAATCGAACGCAATGCCCGTGGAATCGTTCGACAATATCGCCCGCATGACGGTCGACGAAAACGGCGACGACGACGCGATTGTCCCCTTACTGCCAAGCCTAGAACGACCGTTCGGCTACGCGGCAGTGTCGCTGAATCCGATCCCCGGTGCGCTTTCGACGGCGGACACGAAGTCGCGCGTCGATGCCTTGCTCGGGCACGATCCGGAGCCGATGGCGGTGACGTTCAAGTCGGTCGATATTATCTCGGACAACGGCGTGCAGAATGTGATCGCGCCGAAGATTCTGCCACCGCAACCGAGCCGTTCGACGTTCTCCGGTGCGGCACTCGCGGACATGTGGGACCAGGAATTTCGTGCGGCCCGG
>JAYSKW010000205.1:0-2319 GCA_043726085.1 Limnoglobus sp. | reverse complement strand
AAGATCGTGTTCCGGCTCGACGAGAAGATCAAGGAACTGGAGAACCAAGCCAAAGGGGGTGCCTGAAACGGCGGAAATTGCCCCTCCGGCGGTCAGCCGGGTCAAGGTGGCAGTGTGAATCCGAACGGTCCAGCAGCCGACAGCGTGATTATGGGCGGGTCGGGCCAAGGCAAAGTCGACGAGAAGAAACTTAAGAAGCTAGCCGAGTCGTGGGGCGTTCTGCCTCCCGCCGAAAGAGCGAAGGCGATCCAGGAAATCACACGCGATCTCCCGCCAAAATATCGGCCGATGATCGAGGAGTATTTCAAGTCGCTGAACAAAGTCAACGGCGTCCAACCCTAACGATGGTGGACAGTCAACACGGGCGGCGTTCGCAACCGCGACCGCCGCCTTTGTCATTCGTGATTGGGAAAATCCACAAAACATGAACACTATCCGACGTGCCTTCGCCGTGCTTGCCTTGTGTGTTGCGATGGTATCGGCACAAGCCGCCGAGATCAACACGCTCACCGGCAAGAAATATCTCGGCGACATCGCGAGCATCAACGATGGCATCGTCACCTTCCGCACCGAAGCGGCGGGCAATATCGGTATCGCCGTCAAGGATATGTTCGTCGTCGATTTTCGATCCAAAGTCGAAGCGATCGCTAAGGGCACGAAGTTCGATGAAATCGAACTGATCGACGGCTCGATCATCCGCTGTTCGTCACTCAAAATTCGCGGCAAGAAGTTCGAGCCAACGCTGATCGCCGCGTCTGGCGCTGCCGTCCCGAAGATCGATCTGCCGACCGAAACCGTATACTCACTTTTGCGTGGTGCCGACGATCAAAAGAACCGCGACGAGTGGAAGAACCTCCTCAAAACACGCGGCAAACGCGATCTCTTCGTCATCAAACAAGCTGACGGTTTCAGCCCGATTCCCGGCACCGTACTCGATGGCAACGAGGCGGGCGACGCGATCGATTTCGAGCGCGAATCGGACGGGCAAAAAGTGGCGTTCAAGCTCACCCGTGCGACCGGCGGCATCGTCTTCAACCAGCCATCGCGTGGGGCGATCCCGCCAACAGTGTGCCGGGCGATTGACGTCTTTGGGAACGTCCTCACCGCGAAAGGCGTGCAGCTTCTGAAGGGTGGCGTCCTGCGAATCACGACGGTTAGCGGGGCGACGTTCGAGTACCCGACGACGGCGGGCCTATCCAAGCTCGATTTCTCGCAGGGAAACATCGCGTACTTGTCGGACCTCGAACCGATTGTCGTCGCGCCGATGCCGACGCCGGGCGAACCTTACTTCACGTACTTCAACGACAAGACCGACGAAAAGACCGCGTTCAAACTCGATGGCACAAACTACGCCAAAGGCGTCTGGATCTACCCCGATACGTCGCTCACGTACAAACTGGCGGGCGAGTATCGCGAGTTCAAAGCGATCGTCGGGATCGACGAATCGGTGCAACTCGCCACGAGCGTCGTGACGCTGACCATCGAAGCCGACGGCAAAAAACTGTTTGCGGAAGCGATCTCGAGGAAGGATAAACCGAGGTTGCTGAACCTCGACGTGAAAGGCGTGAAGGAACTGAAAATCACGCTGGAACGCGATGGCCTCTTCCACGGCAACCAGATCGATCTCGCCGAAGCACGCCTACAAAAATGACAACAAGGATATTCGACATGCGCGATTCGTTGCGGGTTTGGTTGGTGGGCTTCGTGCCCACGGCGTTGGCGATTGTCGTCGTAGCATGGCCGACGAATGCCGCCGTCGATGCCGACGTACTGAAAGCCGAGAACGAGCGGATCGCGGTCGTGAACAAGGTGAAACCGGCCGTAGTTGCGGTCTGTTCGTACGGCGGGCAGGCAGTCGGCTCGGGCGTGGTCATCGACCCCGAAGGCTACGCGCTGACGAATTATCACGTCACCGAATCGATCAGCCCCGTGATGCAAGCGGGCCTCGCCGATGGCATCCTTTACGATGCCGTGCTGGTGGGCCAGGACAAAGTCGGCGATGTGGCACTTATCAAGTTGCTGCCGAAGAAAGCGGGTACGCCCTTCCCTTTCGTGCCGCTCGGGGACAGCGACAAAGTCCGCGTCAGCGATTGGTCGCTCGCGATGGGCAACCCGTTCGGGTTGGCGAACGATTTCAACCCAACTGTCACGTACGGCCTGATTAGCGGCGTGAACCGCTATCAACCGCCCGAAGGTGGCGGGATGCTCGAATATACCGACTGCATTCAGATCGATACCTCGATCAATCCGGGTAACTCGGGCGGGCCATTATTCAACATGAAAGCCGAACTCATCGGCATCAACGGCCGCGGTTCGTTC
>JAYSKW010000204.1:0-6837 GCA_043726085.1 Limnoglobus sp. | reverse complement strand
CGCGGCCTCGGCCATCTTCGCCCCGCTCGGCTTCGCCGACTGCGCAACCATCGCCACCGAAATGACCACCGCGACCGCCGCAGCGAGGAAGAAAGGTCGTGTCATACGAGAGACAGCCATGTTCGCGTTCCAGTAGGTGTGCAAGGAGAAGCCGTGTCAGCGAGGATACGCCATCGGAGTGCGACTGTGAACCCTTAATTCATTTCCGGTCGCGCAACGAGTCGCATTCACCTAACGAACCGCACCTTCCCGCTCGCCCATTCGCCGTGCTACGCACTATGCAGGTTACCGATACGTGCGAGAACTGTTGCTTACGTTTTCCGCATGTGTTAGACTCTCCACTTGCGAAATCGCTCACGGGAGGCAGTCATGCGTCGAATGATCGCGATCGGACTCTGTGCATTTCTCATCGTCCCAATCGGCGCGCTCATCGCCGCGCCAGTACCGAAACCGGTCAAGACGACCGCAGACAAAATCGTCGGAAAATGGAACCTCGTCAAATCGAGTAACGGGTTGGCGGAAGGCACGAAATGCGTCGTCGAATTGACCAAAGACGGCAAGATGACGATCACCATGACAATCGGCGTGGGCACGAGTCTCTATGAGGGGACGTACAAATTCGACAAAGACAAAATCGATTACGAGGTCAGCCTCAGCGGCATCAAGCTCGATGCCCACAAGAAAGCGGAAATCCTCACGATCAAAACGATTACCGACGACGAATTGGTTGTGACCGACCCCGATGGCATCGTCGAAGAGTTCAAACGCATCGTGCCTTGATCGCGGACGGATGTTTCGCCGCAACCTTCCGTTACGCGCCGAGTTCTAACGCATCCAATATTCGGTTTTTGACCCCCGTCATCGGTACGCTTGTGCCGGGGTTTTGCCCGTGGCCGATCAGAAGCGGACGGTCGAGTGGATCGATCGCGGCGAGGCCGTGGCTGCCCCTGACGATGCGCGCATCGAGTGGAACCAAGTCGAAAATCGTGCGAAAACCGAGCTTTTTCTGAATGAGTCGCCGCCCCGCGTGCAGTTTCGGTAGCCGGAACTTCGGGTCGAAGAACAACTCGCATGGGTCGAAACCGGGCTTGTTGTGGATCGCCACCGCACGTGCGTAATCGGGTGCCAAAGCATCATCGAGCCAGAACGGGTACGCGAACCAGGCGTTCGGCTTAGACAGTACGACGATCTCGCCGCTGCGATCGTGGTCGAGTTGGTACTTCGCACGGGCCTCACCGCAAAGGACTTCCGCAACGCCCGCCGTCGCAATTAGCACTTCGCGAACGCGCTCGATATCTGCCGCATCCTTCACGTAAACGTGTGCCAACTGATGATCGCAGACGGCAAACGCACGGCTATCGAACAGGTCGAGTTGCTCGCCGAACGGTCCCATTCGCACCGAAAGCAAGCCGCTTTGCCGCAGCACGCGATTGAGGTACACCGGCGTATCGACATCGCAATGACCGTACTCGCTGACGACCCAAACCTCGGCACCAACAACTTTCGCAGCATCGAGTAACGGCGCGCACGCCTCGTCGAGTTCGCGCGTCAATTTCGCCATATCGCAGCCACTCGGCCCGCGACGTTGCGGTTCGTAATCGAGGTGCGGCAGGTACACGAGCGTCAGGTTCGGCTGAAAATCCGCCAGCATTTTTGCCGCACTGTTCGCGATCCAACTCGTGCTCGGCAACCCGGCCATCGGCCCCCAGAACGATGGAAACGGGAACGGTCCGAGCTGCTTTTTCAGGCTTTCGAGGTACTCTGGCGGCGAACCGGTGACATCGAACGCCTTGTTGCCATCGACGCCATACCACGGCTTCGGCGTGATCGAATACGCGACATCGGCACCCTGATTGAACCAGCAGAACAGCTTCGCACACGTGAACGCTTTGCCGCGCGCTGCGGCGCGTTTCTTCGCGGTCGTGTAGATCGGTTCGGCTAGAATGAGTGCGTTCGATTGCTGCCAGAAGCGGACTTCTCGAGTGTCGCGGAACAGCCAGCCGTTCGCGACGATACCGTGCTGGGAGACGGGTTGCCCCGTTAGGATCGTCGCTTGTGCGGTACATGTGACGGCAGGCAATGCCTCCAGCATGTCCGCGAGCCAACCGCGTTTGGCGAGTGCCGACAATCGCGGGGCATGGGGCAGTAATCGGGGCGTGAGGCCCACGGCATTGATGAGTACAATTGGCGGCATGTTTACCCGATCAGTTCCTTGACGACCGTCCCGTGAACGTCGGTGAGACGATAATATCGGCCCTGGAATTTGTACGTCAGCTTCTCGTGATCGATGCCGAGTTGGTGCAGAATCGTCGCCTGCACATCGTGGACGTGAACGCCATTTTCAGCGACGTTGTAGCCGTAGTCGTCGGTCGAACCGTAGGTGAAACCGGGCTTCACGCCGCCGCCCGCGAACCACATCGTGAAGCAGCGCGGGTGGTGATCGCGGCCGTAATTTCCGGCGGTGAGCTTGCCCTGCGAGTAATTCGTGCGGCCAAATTCGCCGCCCCAGACGACGAGTGTGTCCTTCAACATCCCCGTGCGTTTGAGGTCTTGCACGAGGCCGTAACAGGCGCGGTCGATGTCCTTCGCCTGGCGTTTGATGCCGCCCGGCAAGCCACCGTGATGGTCCCAACCGGGGTGGTATAGCTGTATGAATCGCACGTTACGCTCGGCTAATCGCCGGGCCAGCAAGCAGTTCGCAGCAAACGTCCCCGGCGTCTTGGCGTCCTCGCCGTAGAGTTCGTACACATCCTTCGGCTCTTTGCTGAAGTCCATCACATCGGGCACGCTCGTCTGCATCCGGTACGCCATTTCGTACTGTTGCACCCGCGACAGGATCTCCGCATCGCCCTCGGTTTCGGCTTGAATGGCGTGCAATTCGGCGAGCCGATCGAGCATCTTGCGTCGGCTGTCGGCACTCACGCCATCGGGGTTCGCGAGGTACAACACCGGCTCTTTGCCACTGCGAAACTGCACGCCCTGGTGCGTACTCGGCAAGAAGCCGTTGCCCCAGAGGCGTGCGTATAGCCCCTGTTCGGTGCGGTCTTTCGAGACGAGCACGGTGAACGCGGGCAGGTTTTCGTTCGCGGAACCGAGGCCGTAACTCAGCCACGCGCCGAAACTCGGACGACCCGCCAGTTGGTTGCCCGTCTGAATGAACGTGATCGCGGGGTCGTGATTGATCGCCTCGGTGTAGCACGATTTAACGAAGCACAGGTCGTCGGCCATCTTCGCGATGTTCGGCAACAAGTCGCTAACGGTCGCGCCGCTCTTGCCGTGCTTGCTGAATTTGAAGACCGAACCGGCCAACGGCAACGTCGCCTGGTTGCCGGACATGCCGGTCAGCCGTTGACCTTTACGGACGCTTTCGGGCAAGTCGGTGCCGTTCTTTTCGTTCAAAAGTGGCTTGTGATCGTAGAGATCGAGTTGCGAAGGGCCGCCCGCCATGAACAGGTAAATGACCCGCTTCGCCTTCGGCTCGTGATGCGGTTTGCCGAGGATTCCCGGTGCCGCCGTCGCATGTTGCGACAGTAACGACCCCAGCGCGATGCCACCGAGGCCCAGCCCCGATTGCCGTAAGAACAGCCTTCGATTCGAGATTGGGAGAATATCGTGTGGGTGCATGACCGTGATCGCGTGAGGCATTGGCAGGTTACGAATCGCGAACCGTACGAGCGCATTGTAGCGACTCGATCGACTCGTTCATCGCATCAGCACGGCTTCGGCCATCAGGCCGGGGCCGAAACCGAGCATCACGCACGGCCGCGGCGCTTTGGCAGTTCGCATTGCGTTCAAGATGAACAGCACCGTGGGCGACGACATGTTGCCGTAGTTGGCGAAGATGTGCTTCGATGTTTCCAGTGCCGATGCGGGGAGTGCGAGTGCGTCTTGCACCGCTTCGAGAATCTTCGGTCCGCCCGGGTGGATCGCCCAACTGCCGACGTCGGCGACGGTTAAATTGTTCGACTTCAGCCAGTCGTGCATCCAGCCCGCCACGTTCGCCGCGATCAGCTTCGGCACCTGCTTCGATAGCGTCATCTCGAAGCCATGATCGAGAATCGTCCACGTCATCGCTTCGGTCGAATCCGGTATCAACGACGACCCCGTTGCACTCACCGTCCACTCGTTCGCATCGCGCACGCCATCGCCGACGACGACCGCACACCCATCGGCGAACAGCGCGTTCGCCACTACCTTTTCCGGCTCGTCGCGATAGTGATAATGCAGGCTGCACAGTTCCACCGCACACAACATCACCCGTGCGTTCGGGTCGGCAGTGGCATACGCATTCGCCACGCGCAAGCCGTTGAGCGCACCGTGGCAGCCCATGAACCCGACGTGCGTGCGTTCGACTGTGGGCCGCAATCCCAGCCCGCGAATCAGCGCGAAATCGACGCCGGGCGAGAAGAACCCCGTACACGACACCGTGACGAGGTGTGTTATCGAATAGGCGGCAAAACCGGCTTCTTTCAGCGCGTCGCTCGCCGCCGGGACGGCCAGTTTCGGGGCTTCGATCGCGTACTGCGCGTTCCGCTGAGCGGTCGTCGGCCCGAGGAAATTCGGGTCGCCGTTCGGCAGAAACACCGAGCCGGAATCGCGTGTGCCTTCGAACAGATCGCGAACGACATCGCGCCCGTGGACGACGTGCCGCATCTTGTTGCCCGAGTGCGCATATACCGATGGCAGGAAGCCCGAAGCGCGCGACGTCGGCCCGCCGATGACGCGCGCCACGCCGAGGCCTTCATCGGGGGTGAGGTACCCTGGCGGGACCGAAGTGCCGATACCCCGAACGTGGAAACTCATAACGAGCGACCTTGGGCGAGTGGTGCCGGACGGTGTAACGCCCGCAAAACCGGTGCCGACATTTGCGGTGCGATCGACAATGCCCGAACCGCGAAGCGAGTGAGCGACGAATACCGCAACGCCTTCGAGATTGTCCGGCAGGTGAATTGCCGTTGGCGTACCGTCTGGCGATGCACTCGCGACCACGCGCGAATGTCGGCTTCGTGCCAGTCTTTCAAAATAAAAGGTGTCACCGCGACGGCAGACGAAATCGCCCAGCCCATCCCTTCGCCCGTAAATGGCTCGACGTACCCTGCCGCATCGCCGATCGCGAACCATCTTCGCCCCGCGATTTTCGCCGGCGTTCGCGTCAGTGCCGGCGTGCCCCGCCACGCGGCGTGTGCGAGTTCGGGTATCTCCGGCAAGCCGGCTTCGTGCAGAATCCGCGTTGCCGCCACGCCCAAACTTCCGGTGGCGCGCACGAACTCCGCATCGAATGCGGCGGCAATATCGAGACGATCATCTTCGAGGCGAACGAGGCCAACATACCCGCCCCGCGACGTCGCCATGTACACCGTTTCGCGGGCATAATCCGTGTGCGGATATTCGAGAACGACGCCGGCACCGATTCGCGAATCAGCTTTGGCGGGTACATCGAAACCATCGGCCACGGCGGCGGCCCGCCCGTTGAGGCCATCCGCCGCGATCACGACCCGTGCGGTAATTCGCTGATTTTCCAGAGCAATTTCGCGAACGCCGTCTCGCTCGACGCCCATCACCGCCCGTGTGCCAGGCAGGAACGCCGCCCCCGCTTCTATCGCGTGCTGGATGAGTGCGACATCGAACGCGGTGCGCGAAAGGCTCACGCCCGCCGGCCACGGGAGCATCGCCGAACGCCCGCCCGATGCGAGTTGCAACCGCGCCAGCGGGACCGCGCCGAGTTGCGGCACGACATTTCCGAGGCCCGCGCGTTCGAGGTTTCGCAGCGCATTGCCGTTCAGGCAACAGCCACAGACTTTGTTTCGCGGGAAGTGCGCTTTGTCGATGAGAATGACGCTTTTGCCAGAACGCGCGATCTGGTGCGCGGCCACCGAACCGGCGACGCCCGCACCGATAATCGCGGCATCCCAAACGGTGTCAGCGGCCCGTTCGGCGGTAATCGTGGCGGCGGCGTTCACGATTTCCTCCAGCAAAGTCGCATCCGGCACGGGAAGCAATTCTCGACGATCGCGCCGGTCATGCCCGCTTCCTCGGCCATTTGTTGCAGTTCGCGAATCGTGTACGCCGCCCGCACCGAAACCGGCCCATCGAATCGCACGATCGGCGAACGCGACAGCAAATGGCTCGCGATCCAGACGAGCGAGTAGCTCGTACGGCTCCGCACCAGATCGGTCACGATCACCATCGTTTTTGCGGCCAGCATCATTTTGCGAAGGATTTCCACGACATCCGGCGGGTCGAGATGGTGCAAAAACAACGAACACGTTACCACATCATAGTCCGTCGGCAGCGGGTCACGCAGGACATCGTGCAGGAAGTAATCGATATTCGCGCCCGCCGCACTCGCTTTGGCCCGTGCCGTGTCGATTGCGGTCGCGCTAATATCGCAACCCGAAACCGCCACCGGCCACTCGCACCGCTTCGCCCGTTTCCAGAGTTGGAGCGGAATATCCCCCGACCCCGTCGCAATATCCAGAACATGTAGCTGGCCTCTATGAGGCCGGTTCTGTTTCGCCAGATCGCGGATCGTCGGCCAGAGCAGGTTCGCACTTCGCGTGAGTGCATTGATGCGAGCCAGACCCGCGAGCGCCCGACGGTGCGCATCGGGTGCGAGGTTCGGTTCGTCCATGAGTTCGGGAACACGCACGCGCTGCATCGGCTTCCGATTGTTGAGTGTGTGCGAAATCGCATCGTTGCCAATATGCTACCGATATGAGTCAGCCATCATCGCGAATCGAACGAGAATTTGGCGTGCCGTTCCCGGGGACGATATTGCCGCCGCTGAAGTGGACGCAGACTGCACTGAAGGCGATGCCCGAAGTCGGCCGACTGAAC
>JAYSKW010000203.1:0-3524 GCA_043726085.1 Limnoglobus sp. | reverse complement strand
GATGCGGTATTAGGGATCGACGGGGCCCGCACCCGCCAGGCGATCCGGCTCATCACGTTGGCGGCGGTGGACAATTCGTTCGCCCGCTCGCAATTCATCCAAGGATCGATCAAACAAAACGTGAACTTGCGGCTGAAGCGAAGCGGGGCACGCTGGAAGGTGGAGCACGTCGGCCCGTTGGTCGAACTCCGCGCGCTCAGTCACGAACCCGAATGGCAAAACCTCTGGACCGCTGTTTGAACGACGCCAAAAACAAAAGGGATACCCCGGAGAGCGAATCCAATCATGAACACCGATCTCCTCCGCAACTGGTTGAACCTGCCACCGGGCGCGTGGCCGCCGGAAGATCGTACGATCTTGGCGCTCGCGAACGGCCCCGTTACAGCCGCGCACATCGAAGAATGCGCACTCGCGCAAATGGAGAAACTCCGACCGTATCAGCTAGTTGACCCCGATCTGGTGACCGAAGGAATGAACCGCCTCGCGCAGGCGCTGATCGCACTCACCGACGAAGCGAATCGCCCACTCGCACCCATTGCGGCACCGCCACCGATCGATCGCGAAATTTCATTTGAAGTCGCAGAAAGCGTCGATGCACCCTCGCTGCCAACGATTACGCCGCTCGTGCTGCCGGTCATTTATGAAGCGGAAATCGTCCGCAAACCGAAACGAACGCCGAAGAGCGAACGCAAGCCAACAACGGTCGAACTCGTCGAACCGGACGCACCCGAACCGACCGTCGAGATCCCCGAACCGCACCTCATTCCGGCAGGTGCGGCCTACGTCCCGACGGATCGCCGGAAAGCGTACGCCGAACTCGTCGCGTTGCGCAAAGTCATACAAGCGTGGGAGAAACTGCAACCGCAGTTTGCCTCACCTTCGGAGAGTTTGCAAACGTCGGCTATGGTTCTGGGGTTTTTTGAATCGGTGTCGGAGTGTCGCCACGCGGTGGTGGTGCATGGCAACACGGAGTGGTTTGAGGATCATGGCGGGCTGGTACTGACGATCGTGCGGAACCCGATGGCGCTCAGTCTCTTTCGCATCTTCGTGTTGTCGCAACGCCGCGAACTCGCCGCCGATTGGGCGAACGCTGCCGCCGACCTGCGCGGGCGTTACCTCGGAATGCGCCAGACACTCCAAACCACGAAGCCACGTCACAAATTCGGCACGATGCTGCGCGAGACGCAAATCTGGATGCGCGAGAACCCCGAATGGCTGTTTACGACGGTCGTGCTTTTCACGTTCGCAATTGGCATCGTTCGCACGATGGTGCGATAAACCGCTATCGCACACTCTCGCGGTTTGGGGTAAATACTCCGTTTGAAATGGAATTCTGGCCGGAGGGATGCGGTTGACTCGCGCACATTACCTTGCGATTCTGGCGGCATTTGCCGTGTATTGCCTATTGGCGTGCGTCGTCCCGCCGATGGACGACGAGTTTTACGGCTGGTGCTGGGCGGAAACTCCGCAATGGAGCTACTACGACCACCCGCCGATGACGGCATACCTCATCTGGCTTAGCACCTCGATTTTCGGCGACACGCTGTTTGCCGTGCGGCTGTCAGCGTGCCTCGGTAGTGCCTTCGTATTTGGCGCGATTCTGTACCTGACGCAACCGAAACGAATCGCGTGGTGGTTGCTGTTTACGCCGATGTTCACGTTCGGCGCGGTGCTGATTACCCCCGACACGCCGCTACTCCTCTTCTGGACGGCGTACGTTCTGTGGTTGGTAAAAACGCACGAACAACTGAGTGCGGGGCGGATTCCGACTTACTACTGGTTAATTGGCGGTCTAATTTTCGGCTGTGGCGTGTTGGGTAAGTACACGATGGGCCTCGCGGTCCCTGCGGGGTTTCTGACGTTTGCGCTCGCCGGCCAGTGGCGGAAGTGGGTCGTCGGGTACGTCGCGCACGGCCTCATCGCGTTTGTCGTGGCGTCGCCGATTCTCATCTACAACATCCCACGCGATTTCGTGCCGCTGAAGTTTCAGTGGAACCACTCGATGGGCCAAAACGACGCGAGCATCGTTCGGTTCGGCGAGTTCATGGGCATTCAAATGTTGTTGTTCGGCACGATGCCGATCGTGCTGTTTCCGTGGGTGCTCATCCATGCTCGCAAATTCTTAGCCGAACCGCGACTGCGCGTTTGCTTGTGCATGTACGGCTTCCCGTTCGCGTTTTTCGTGTATAAAGCGGCACGTGGGCCACTCGAAGGCAACTGGGCGCTCGCCTGTTTCGTCGCATTCTGGCCGCTCGCCGCCGTCTGGTACGAAACCGTGAAGGATCGCCACTTCTGGCAGATCGCCGCTCCCGCCGCATTCTCGTTGCCGTGGGCCGTCGTCGCGATTATGGCGATTCACCTCGCTTACCCGCTACCGTTCGTGCCGAGCGCGGCCGACCGGGTGACGCGGCAAACGGTGAAATACGAAATCACGAAACAAATTCGCGATTTCCTTGCGAATCAGCCCGAAAAACTGCCGTTGTACGTCGATACTTATCAGTGGACGGCGCTGTTGCGGTTCCAGGGGATCGATGCCCGACAGATCGCCGGTGTGACGCGGCCCAGCCACTTCACACAGATTCCGGAAGCGATCACCGACTCCGAAGTCGCCTACGTCCTTTGGGAAGGCACGCCACCCGAACGACTCACGCGCGGCTTCGCCGAACCGACGCGACTGGAAATCTTCCCGCTCAAAATCGGCAACGACTTGGTAACCGGCTTCTGGCTCTGGCGCTACGAGAAGCGAAAGGTCGTTACGAAGTAACGTTCACTTTCATGGTGCAGCGAACGTTGGCATCGGCTATCATTGGCTTTGGAGGATGCCAATGTTGAACATCGGACGACAGACGCAGCGAACGTGCCAGACGTTGCACCGACGTGCGTTCGTGCAAGCGGGGATGTCTTCGGTACTCGGGCTTTCACTCGCGGATCGGCTGCGGGCGAAAGACATGAACCCGACGGGGTTCAATCCCGGTTCGGCGAAGGCGGTCATTTTGTTGTGGCTTTGGGGTGGGCCAAGTCAACTCGACACCTTCGATCCGAAGCCGCACGCGCCGCTCGAAAATCGCGGGCCGTTCGGCACAATCGCGACGCGAATCCCCGGTGTGCGCTTCTGCGAACTCTTTCCTCAACTTGCCGGCATATCGGACAAACTCACGGTCCTACGCTCGCTCAATACCATCTCAAGCGATCACGGCGTTGCGGGGACAATCGGCCTCACCGGTAGCCCTGCGGGCGGTGTCGGACTCGATGGCAAACCGCTACCCGGTTCGCCGCGGCCGGCTACCGGTTCGGTCGTAGCGAAGCAACTGATGGCGAGCGGGCATCGGTCGCAACTCGGCTCGCCGTTCCTCGTGGTTGGCGGAAAATTGCATCAGGGTCGCAAGGCGATTATCGGCGAAGGCGGCGGCCCGCTCGGACCAGCATACGACCCGTTCCGCCTCGAATACGACCCCGTACATGGCACGAAAGTCCCGGCTCTGGCGCTACCCGCCGACTTGACACCCGAACGGCTCGCCGACCGC
>JAYSKW010000202.1:0-2217 GCA_043726085.1 Limnoglobus sp. | reverse complement strand
GGACGCGGTAAAGGACTTGGCCGGCAACGACGAGAAAAAGAAGCAAGCGGCACGCGACAAGCTCGACGAGAAGGCCGGCAAACCGGCCCGTGAGCAAGCCGAGAAAGATCTGAAATCCGGCGATGCGGACAAGCAGAAGGCCGCACAGGAAAAGCTGCAAAAAGAAGCAGAGGAGAAAGCCAAGCAGGACAACGACAACCAAAAGGGCCAACCCACTGACAAGCCGATGTCACCGCAAGAAACCGAACAGCTTGCGAAGGATGCGGAGGATTTGAAATCGCCGGATGCGGACAAACGCAAACAGGCGGAAAAGAAGCTCGACGAGAAGATCGGCAAAGACGCCCGCGAACAGCTGCAAAAACAGAACGAGGAAGGCAAACCGCAAACGCTCGAGCAAGCCAAAAAGCAGTTGGAAGAGATGGCCAAAAAACAGCAGAACCCCCCGCAACAAAAGCCGGGTTCGCCACAAGACAACCCGCAACGCGACCCGCGCCGCGATGGCAATATCGCGGGCACGACGGATAACCTCTCGAAGCCACTCGAAGAGAATCCGGAGTTTAAAAAGAAATCCGCACAGTTGCAATTGGAGTCACTGAAAAAGAACAAACTCAACGCAGAGATGAAGAAGAAACTCGGCTACACCGAGGAAGAGTATCAGCGATTCCTCGAAGGCTACGAGAAGATGCTGCAAGACCGCGAAGCCCAGGTCACGAACGATACGCCAATGGTGGCGGGGAAAGCCAACCCCGTTGCCAAACAGCGCGTCGATGGCACGAGCAAAGTCGAAGTTCGCAAAGACGCCTCGAGCGCGAACCCGAACTCCGCCGGCTCCGCGTTCGCACCCTCCGCATACACCGAAGCCCAAAAGAAGTTCGCCGAAGCCGCTGCCAAGAACAAACGCGACGAAAATAAGTAGTCCGGGAGTCACGTCGCAGTAGTCAAGAAGCTCAGTTCGTCTCCGGCTAAACCGGTGAATTCGAGTTCCTGTAGAAACTCCACCGCCGACGGGTAGCGGTGGTCGGGCAGCTTGGCGAGTAGTCGCGAGAGGATGCGGTCGAGTGCGGGCGGGATTCGCTTGTTGACGATGCTGGCCGTCACGTACGTTCCCTTTTCTTTCGCTTTAATCAGCGTCAGCATGTCCGTGGCTGGGAACGGCGTGATGCCCGTGAGGCAGTGGTAGAGCAGGCAGCCGAGCGCGTACAAATCGCAACGCGGATCGACGTGTTTTGCGTCGCGGACTTGTTCGGGTGCCGCATAGAGCGGAGTGCCGATACCAATCCCCGTTCGCGTCAGCCCGACGTCCGCATCTTCGGTTGTTTTCGCTAAGCCGAGGTCGGCGAGTTTGACGATCCCAGCTTTGGAAATCAGCAAGTTGTCCGGCTTCACATCGCGATGGATCAATCCCGATTCGTGCGCATATTGCAGTGCCAGCCCGCACGATTTCGCGATGAGCGCGGCATCCGCAACCGAGAATCGGCCGAGCTTGCTCAGCCATGTACCGACCGTGCCACCTTCGAGCAGTTCCATCGCCAGAAAGATGAAGCCGTGTGCCTCGCCGGCCGCGATCAGCCTCACGATATTCGTGTGATCGAGCTTGCCCATGATCCGCACTTCGCGGTGGAATCGCTCGACGAAACTCGCCTTCGCGCCGAGTTCCTTCGACATCACTTTGAGTGCAACGAGGCGGTTACGGCTAATTTGAATCGCTTTGTAGACGGTGCCCATGCCGCCTTCGCCGAGCTTGCCGATGAGGCGAAAATCGCCGAGCGTACTAACGAGAACTTTCGTCGGGGCCTTGGGTTGCGGTGCGGGCACAGCATCGTCGGGAATGTATTCTTGCGTCTGGTTCAACGCATCGGACGGAGCGATCCAATCTTGCGTTTGGTCCAAACGCTTCGGCTCGGGCGGCGACATGGGCGTGTCTCTGCGAGTGAACGGTTTTCGCCATCATAACGAATCGGTTCGACTCACGCACTCACTTCTTCGATGAGAATTCGAGACCGTTCGACCCGAGGAACGAACTCTCGGGCAAGGCCTTCATACCGTCGGCTGTCTTGGCGAGAAAGCGCGGCAACGCGGAGTTTTCGGCCCACGGGATCGCGTTTTGCCACATTAACTTGCCGAGGTGACGCGCGATGTCCGTTTCGCCATTCGGCAGAGAAACATGCATATGATCCGTTGCCGACAGATACCGACCCGTCGCAGACTCCCAGATTT
>JAYSKW010000201.1:0-6358 GCA_043726085.1 Limnoglobus sp. | reverse complement strand
CAACGGATGGGACGATGTCTACGAAAAGCTGGCGAACCTGCGAATTTACATCAACATGGCCGGATACTTGCTCATTTCCACCGCCGTGTTCACCATCTGGGCCGTCGCGACGTTCTTCTTCGATCGCCGCACGTACATCTTGTTCAGCCCTGGCCAGATCAAAGTCTGCGAGCATATCGGCGCGTCGGTTCGGACCTTCGATGCCTCGGGAGTCTCGTTTGAAAAGCAACGCGACGACCTGTTCCGCCACTACATTCTGGGCTTCGGTTCGGGCGACTTAATCGTGCGAACTTCGGGTGCCGAGCGAAGCGAAATCCGCTTGCAAAACGTTCTCGGTATCGGCTGGAAACTGAAACCGGTCGAAGACCTGCTCCGCGAAAAGATCACGACTTCCAACTAACGGCCCCTTTCCAGACCGATTCGTGGGCGATGCCGCAGTCCCAAGGGCTTTGCCTTGGGCTGGTGGATGGTACCCCGGATCGCAAACTGCGCGACTTCAAAACTGGCGCTGCGGGCTGGCACGAAAACGTATCGAATGCCCCCGGTCGAAGTATCGTGCAGCCGTCTTGTCATGTGAACGAGGAATGGTAAGTTACTAAATTCACCCCGATACCCGGATCGACGTAAGTTGACGTGGAGGAATTGGCGCGATGGCACGCAAGAAGAGCGGACCGACTCGTATGGATCGTCGCCGTGAGGCGGAGGCAGTCGAAGCCAAAGACGGCGAAAAAGAAGTCGTCGCCGACGACGATGAAGATGAAGACGAGGATGAAGACGAAGACGAGGATGCCGACGGTGATGCGGAGGCAGAGCCGGAAGCGGCAGAAGCCGAGCCGGATGAAGACGAGGAAAAGCCCAAGAAAAAGGCCAAGGTTAAAGCCGTCCGCAAGAAGAAAGAACCTTCTGCGGCGAAGCCGAAGGTCAAGAGAACGCGCGCCGTTAAGGAAGTCAAAATGAAGGCCGTCTGGGTGGTCTTCGATAACAGCAGCAAGCGGCTCGATACCTTCGCATACAATCAAAAGCCCGAAGCCGAAGAGTTCCTCGCCAAGAAGCAAGAAGAGAAAAAGGGCACGTGTTTCATGCAGCTCGTCAAAGAGCAAATGGATTCGTAGATAGCGTGCGGATAAGCGATATACAACAAGTGGCGAATTGAACTCCCAAGCCTTTGCACCTTGGGCTGAGAGAGCGACCCCTTCAGGCAACGCCGTGAAGGATTATTTCGGGATGGTTCAAATCTGGGCAGTGTCCGCTTGTTGCCAATTCTGGTAGCCGCAGGTCTTTAGCCTGCGTACTTCCACCGTCAACGACTGAGGGTCGTAGTGAGTCTGCGAATCACGACGGTTCGTGCGCCCGGAATGAACATTTTGTCTGATCGCGTCGCGTCTCGAAGACTCGCCACAACTGGTTTTTAAGGGTATTTGCCCCCGCGCAGGCTAAAGACCTGCGGCTACCAGAATCAGATCAGAATTGATACGTCGTGCCTTCTGACAAGGTATCAATTTCTGCCGCGTGAGGAATAAACGGTCCTCAACGCATTTTCGTCACCCAAAATTTCTGAACCGAAGTCCGCGAACAGTTAGCTTTCCGAGACTTCGATCACCACGCAAGAGACGTTATCGCGGGAACCTGCATCGAGCGCGAGTTGCCCGAGGCCCTCGGCACACGCTTGCATGTCAGTTTGTTGGCCGATGAAGTTCAAGAGTTGCTCGTCGGTCACAACGCCGGTCAGACCGTCCGAACAGAGCAAGAAGCGGTCGTTGTTTTTGATGTGGATGACGGTGACATCAGTGCCTTCGCCGACTTCTTTACTGCCGAGATATTTCCAGAGTACGTTTTTGAAGCGGTGATCGCGGGCTTCGGCCTCGGAGATCGTTTTCGCCTCGACCAACGCGCGGGCGAGCGAGTGGTCGACCGTCAGTTGCGTGATCATCTTATCGCGAATCATGTAGCAACGGCTATCGCCGACGCCCGAAATGAACATCTCGTTGCCTTTTCGCCACACGGCCATGACCACCGTGGTGCCCATATTCTTCATATCTTTATCGAGCGCGCCCATCGCCATAATTTCTTCGTTCGCCTGAACGATCGCCCGCTTGCTAACAGACTTCACGCCCTCGGTAACGAGGTGCGACGATAGATTTTTGCGAAGCTCGCGCGGGATGATCTCGATCGCGCGTTTACTTGCGATCTCGCCGGCAGCTTGACCGCCCATGCCGTCCGCTACGATGCTGACGATCAGATCCGGGAACTGCTTCACGTCGATCGAATCTTCGTTGTTCTCGCGGTAATTCCCCAACAGGCTACATTTACCGATACTGAGTGCGAATGCCATAAGCCCCTCACCTTCTTTTGGCAGCACGACCGCTGGGCAACGGTGGCTCCTCGATTCGAGATTACTTCGGTCAAAGTTAATGTAAGTTTACAAATGAAGCAAATCGGAAACAGTAAAATTACGCAGCCACGTTCGTGCGTACGCCACAAGACGCGACTGGTACATGATCCAACCTACAACGCTAGCACACGTTACGCAACTACCGGCTCCGTTTTCACAACGAACGATGAATTTGTTCGTCCAATCGCAATGGATAAACTACTGGCAACACTCGTGTCGGGAAATACGACGGGGCAATCGGCTGCCGCAGGAAATGAATTTCTAAGACCGACTCGATTCCACCAACACCCATACGAATGCGAACAGTCAAAACGTGAAACGCGATCTGACGTAAGTCGGAATTTATGACGTGTCGCGAAGTGTCGTGAAATGACATAGAAATGTCGTGAGAATGTCTCCAAGTGTCGTGAGAGTGTCGCGAAGTGTCGTGAGAATGTCTCCAAGTGTCGCGAAATGACCTGGACTTACGGCGAGTGTCGAATCGAGAGCTGTCGACACAAACCGCAATCCAGGTTCGAGATACGGCAAAATCACCCGAAACCAATCGGCGAAAGCCGATCGAAAAGTCGCGTTTTCGGGTCGCGAAAACCGAAAAAACATCCCAAAAAACGATTTTGGAGCCTCCGCAATTGTAACTTACGTCGATTAAAATTGTCACTCCGGCTCGAACCGTGCCCTGCTCACTTCGCCTTCCGTGCGGAATCGCGTTTGGTTAACCTTTCACCAAATCGGAATTCACGGTTCGGGGTGGCTCACATGGCAGTGGTGTTGGTTCACGATTGGCTGACGGGGATGCGCGGCGGGGAGAAATGCCTCGAACCGGCGTGCGAGCGATGGCCGGACGCGACGCTGTTCACGCTTTTGCACCGGCGCGGGTCGGTGTCGCCAACGATCGAATGCCTCGAACCGCAAGTCTCGCGACTAGGGCGATTACCCGCGATTCACAAATATTATCGCTATTTACTACCCGCTATGCCGCTCGCAGCACGTTGGCCGATCCCCCCTTGCGAACTCGTGCTTAGCTTCAGTCATTGCATCGCAAAGGCAGCGATTCCACCCGTCGGCGTGCCGCACATCAGTTACTGTTTCTCGCCGATGCGCTATGCTTGGCACCTGCGCGAATCGTACTTTCGCACGGGGAAAATCAAGGCGAAAGCGCTCGATCTGATTCTGCGCCGCCTGCGAGATTGGGATCGTCGCACCAGTGACCGCGTGACGCATTTTATCGCGATCAGTAAAACGATTCAGTCGCGAATTCGCGACTGTTACGACCGCCCGAGTACGGTCGTGTATCCGCCCGTCGATACCGAATTTTACACACCGTCTCCGGTTATGGCGGAGCGCGAGCCGTTCTACCTGATCGTCAGTGCGTTCGCGCCGTACAAGCGGTTCGATCTGGCGATTGCGGCTTGCACGAAGCTCGGCCGCAAGCTGATCGTCATCGGCACGGGGCAACAGGAAAAGCAGCTGAAGTCGATGGCGGGGCCAACGGTGACGTTCCTTGGATGGCAATCGGACGAGGTGATTCGCGATCATTATCGGCGTGCGAACGCGCTGCTGTTCCCGGCGGAGGAAGACTTCGGCATCGTGCCCGTCGAAGCGCAAAGTTGCGGTTGCCCGGTGATCGCGTACGGCGTCGGCGGCGCGACCGAGACGATTCGCCCCGTCGGCACAAACGACGCAACGGGCCTGTTTTTCGAGGAGCAAACGACGGATGCCATGATCGTAGCGATCGAGCAATTCGAGCGAGTGGCCGACCGCTTCGACCCGCGGCAATGTCGTCGGAACGCATTGCCATTTCGTAAACAACGCTACGAGGAAGAACTCTTCGGCTACGTCGATAGCTTGCTGGGCAAACGCAGCGATACCCGTCGGGCGGCGTAATTTCCGTTAGGCGAGGCTCAAAAGCGGTGTTTTTGGGTATCAAGTGCGTCCTTGGTTCTTTCTTCTCTGGTAGCCGCAGGTCTTTAGCCTGCGCGGGGGCAAATACCCTCGAAAACCAGTCGTGGCGAGTCTTCGAGACGCGACGCGATCCGCACAATTCGTTCATTCCGGGCGCAGGAAACGTCGTGTTTCGCAGACTCACCACAACCCTCAGTCGTTGACGGTGGAAGTACGCAGGCTAAAGACCTGCGGCTACCAGAATTGGCAACAAGCGGACACTGCTACCCAGGTTTGAATCATCCCATCCGCTACGCGAGGATGTCTTTGACGACGTGGCCGTGAACGTCGGTGAGGCGATAATCGCGGCCCTGAAACCGGTACGTGAGCTTCGTGTGATCGAAGCCGAGTTGCTGCAAGATCGTCGCTTGCAGATCGTGGACGTGGACCGGTTTTTCGGTGATGTTGTAGCCAATTGCGTCGGTTTCGCCGTAGACCGCGCCGCGCTTGATACCCGCGCCGGCCATCCACATCGTGAACGCATCGACGTGGTGATCGCGGCCGACCGTCTCGCGGGTTTCGCCCATCGGCGTTCTTCCAAATTCGCCGCCCCAAATAACGAGTGTTGAATCGAGTAGCCCCATCCGCTTCAGGTCTTTGACGAGCGCCGCCGCAGGCTGATCGGTTTCCTTGCACGCCTGTTCGAGCGATTTTCCGAGGTCGATCGTGCCGCCGTGATGGTCCCAATCGGTGTGGTAAAGCTGCACGAAGCGCACGCCGCGTTCGACGAGCCGCCGTGCGAGTAAGCAGTTATTCGCGAACGAACTCTTGCCCGGTTCCGCACCGTACTCCGCGAGCGTTTTCTTGTCTTCCCGCGTGATATCCATCAGTTCCGGCGCAGCGGTCTGCATCTGGTACGCCATCTCGTAGGCGGCGATGCGCGTCTCGATTTCCGGGTCGCCGACTTCTTTCAGACGCAAGCGATTCAGGTCCGCAACAGTGTCGACGAATGCCCCTTGTTGCTTGGAATTGATGCCCGCCGGCGACGACAAATCGAGGATCGGGCTTGGCCCTTTCAGGAACGGCACGCCCTGATACACCGACGGCAAGAACCCGTTCGACCACATCGCCGCGCCGCCCCGCGGTCCGCGTGGCCCCGACTGTAACACCACGAAACCGGGCAGATTTTGCGACTCCGAACCGAGGCCGTACGTCACCCATGCGCCCATGCCCGGCCGCCCGAACTGCGGCGAGCCCGTGTTCATGAACACCTTCGCGGGACCGTGATTGAAGACGTCGGTCTTCATGCTGCGTATCCACGTCACGTCGTCGGCGATCTCGCGGTGGTGCGGCAACAACTCGCTGAGGTCCATCCCGCACTCGCCGTACTTCGCGAACTTCCTCGCCGACGCCAGTAGCTTCGCATCGCCTTTAATGAACGCGAAACGCTTCCCCTTCGTGAACGAATCGGGCACCTTCTGCCCGCCGAGTTTGTTCAATTCGGGCTTCGGCGAGAACAGTTCCAGTTGCGATGGCCCGCCTGCCATGAACAGGTAAATCACCGCTTTCGCCTTCGCGGGAAAGTGCGGCTTCCGCGGTGTCAGTGGGCTGACACTCGCTGCCAATGATTGGCCCGATAGCAATGTCGAGAGCGCCATCGACCCGACTCCGACGCCGCAATCGCGAAAGAAGTGCCGACGGGTATCGTTCAGCAAGCGTGCGTTCATCGTGTGGCCTTGTTTGAAATCGCGTTATTCGCGGACGATGAATTCGTCGAGGTTTATCAACACGCGTGCCACGGCGGCCCAACTCTTGTCCGGCGTGCCGTGCGGTTCGCGGATGTACGAGTGCAATCGCGCACTCTCGGCCACGGTCGGCTCGCGGCTAAAACAGATGCGATACGCGAACGCCAATCGCCTGGCATCGTCCTTCGGGCCGTCCATCAGAATCCGCTTACCCAACGCCTCCGCCAGTTCGACGAACACGGGGTCATTCGCCATGTGCAGTGCTTGCAGCGGCGTGTTGCTGCGGTTGCGTTTCGTACACGATGTCTGCGCGTCGGCCCCGTCGAATGTCGTCAGCAGC
>JAYSKW010000200.1:0-2137 GCA_043726085.1 Limnoglobus sp. | reverse complement strand
GGAACGCAAAGACTGGAAGCTCGTTCGCAGTCTCGGTAGCCGCATGGCGACGCTATACCCCACGAATTTGAAACTACTCGAAGATGTCTACGCGGCACGGCTGGCGGAAGCCTTAAATGCGCTTGCGGAGTCCGATCAGGCCGCCGAACTCGAACTCTCTCGCGATCTGCTCGTCGATTTTGAAAGTCGCTTCCCCGGTAGCAAGAGCGTTGCCGCCGAACAGGTTCGCGATGCGTTGAAACAAAAAGCGAAACGGCTGTTCACGCTTGCCGAAAAGGCAATTAAGCAGAACGACAAAGATGCGCAGCGGTTGTTGCGGACGATCGAAATCATCGAGCCGAACCATCCCGGTCTGCGCGAACTCCAAGGGCAACTGACGGGGGCTTACAGCATCCTCACCGTCGGCGTGCGTCACCTACCGGAACTGATGACACCTCTCACGGCACGTACCGATAGCGAACGCTTTGCCGTGGAACTGCTATTTGAACCGTTGCTCGAAGCACTGCCCGACGATCCGCACGGCGTGAAGTATCGGCCCGCACTTGCCGACGGGATGCCCAACACGGGTGGCCTCGTTCGCGATTTCGATCTCGTCCGGCAAGCGGGTTGGTCTGGCCTGAACCGCGAATACTTCGATGCTGCCGATGTTTCCGCAACACTCAAGAATCTGCGACAAGATTTCTCCCACACTTGGACCGCGGACGGCCTCGATTGGTTGACCGAACAAACGCGAGTCGAAGAGCGATCGAAAGTCCGCATCCAATTCGCTTCCGGGCACCCGTACCCGCTGTCGTTGCTGACGACGAAAATACTCCCCGCACGCTGGTTGGCATCGCAAAACAAGCGACTCGACGATGCGTTATTCGCACGCCGACCGCACGGTACGGGGCCGTTCCAACTCGAAACGACCGCCCAGCCCGGTGCGCCCGTAGTCTTCACGGTGAACCCATCGTTCAGCCGTCGCCCCGGCCGTCTCGGACAGCCATTTATCAAGGAAGTCCGCTTCGTAGACATCAACAAGATCACCGACCCGGCGGTGCAGTTCCGTGCGGGGCAGTTGCAAATCGTGCCCGATGTGCCGACGAACGAACTCACGAAATACAGTAGCGCCGATGCGAAACTCACCGGCGTGGCCACGGTCGTGTCCGCAGCGTCGAACCGGCAGATCTATATGCTCGCGGTCAACTTTCACCGGCAGGTCACTCACAGTATTCCGCTGCGTCGGGCGATTGCACACGCCATCGATCGCGAGGAGATTTTGGAGAAAGTCTACCGAGCCGGTTTTCCGCAGTTCCACAAGGCACTCGTCGGGCCGTACCCGGTCGATGCCTGGGCGACACCCCGCCTGCCAGGCGTGCCATTACCGTCGCTATTCAATCCGAATCTGGCCCAGGCGAAGTTCGTCGAGTACGCGGAAAAATCCGGGGCCGTCACGCTGTCGTTGCTGTTTCCGAACGACGACCCCCGTGCCAGGGCCGCATGCGATCTCATTCGCAAACAGATCGAAAACGTTGCCGGCACAACGGTGAAAATCAGCCTGACGCTCGAAGGGTTGCCGAATGCGGAGTTTCACAGGCGGGTCTGCAACGAACGCGAATTCGACCTCGCCTACGTCCCGTTCGAGTATCGCGACGATTGGTATCCGTTTGGCCTCGGTTCGTTATTGTCGCCATCGGCGACCGATGCGGGCGGACGCAACTTCATGCGTTATCCGCCGAAATCCGCGAAACCAATGGCCGAGGACGAACTGTTTACGCGGCAACTCGAAGAAATCCGCCATCACGCCGATTTCCGTGGCAAACTAATCCCGAAATCGCGCGAAGTCCACGAGCGTTTCCTGGCTGCGATGCCGTTCATTCCGCTCTGGCAACTCGATCGCCATATGGTCGTCGCCACCGGCTTGAAAGTCTTCTTCGACGACGGAGCCGAACCGGCTTTGCCCAAGTGGATACCCCCCGGCACGATCTTCGCCGGCGTCTCCCGTTGGCGTCTCGACTAGAAAAATGACAAAATCCGAACCCAGCATTCAGCAGGGGTTGAGCGATGCAGACCGAGTTGCTAAGATACCGACGCGATACCCGGTAGTGTAACGGTAGCACAAGTGATTTTGGTTCACTTCGTCAAGGTTCGAATCCTT
>JAYSKW010000199.1:0-1749 GCA_043726085.1 Limnoglobus sp. | reverse complement strand
CGCAGGGATCGCGGACCTCGATTATGCTCGCCCCGATACCGATACCGCGCCGCGAGGCTTCGCCTCATGATGCCGATGCGACGCGCCTGGAGATTCGTCTCGGGGCGGGTCGCATCGTGTCGTATCCGATGGCGGCGGATGAATTTTTAATCGGCGGCGCGACCGGTTGCGATCTGCGTCTCAGCGGGTCGAACGTGCCATCGGTCGTGTGTCAGTTCACGCAATCCGACGACGGTCTACGGGTTCGCAAACTCGCGCCGAATGCCACCGTTTTGCTTAACGACAAGCCGCTAAACGGATCGACGCCGTCGTTCGTTCGCCACGGCGACCGCGTCTCCGCTGGCCCCGCCGAGATCGTCGTGCAGATGCCGAACGGCACGTATTTATACCCGCGCCTCGTGCCACTTGAGATTGCCGAAGAACCCGCGAAAATCGCACCGAATGTCGAACGCCGCATCGATGCCGTTGTGGCCGAGTTGCGGCGTCTGGAAGAATCGACTGCCGAGAAGGAAGCCGCCGAGATCGCGCGGCAACGCGACGAATTGGCTCGCGAGCGAGCCGAACTCGACGAGGATCGCGTACGCTGGTATCGGCACCGTCAGGAAATCGAAGCCGAACTCCACAAGCCGCGAACGATCGTGACGGCACCGCCCGTCGATGATTTTCGCGAACGCGAAGCGGCGATGCTGGCACGCGAACAGGATCATATTCAACAGCTTGCGGCAACGCGTGCGGCACTCGATAAGGAACTCGCCGCCAAACGGACAGAAGCCAACAACCTGCTCGATGCGCAGGTGCAAGAACTCGAACGGCAGATCGCCGAACGCCGGTTACAATTCGAGAAAGAAGCGAGCGAGTACGAGCCGCGACTCGTCGAATTGCACGCGCATCGAGAACGCTTGATCGCTGCTCAGAACGACCTCGAATTGCATCGCCAAACGACGGTTTCGCTGCGCGACGAACTGCACGTCGAACGCAACGGCATCGACTCCGAGCGTGCCCAACACAATCAATATTTGAACGAAACCGAGGCCGCCAACGCCGAGCGCACCGCAGAATTGCTGCGCCGCGAAACGATGCTGCAAGCGGATCGCGACGCGCTCGATATCGAGCGCGCGAAGCACAAGGAAGACCTGCTGCGAATCGACCGTTGGCAGGGAACGCTCGAGTCGCACCACTCGACGCTCATGGCGCGCGCCGCCGAAATCGACCAGCGTTTCCAGTTGTTGCACCGCAATTCGGGCGAACTCGAAGAGACGGTGAAGCTCGCCGATTCCGAGCAAGATCTGCTGAGAGCGGAGAGCGCGCGACTGGAGAAATGGCGAACGGATTTAGAAACCGAATCGGCAGTTTTGGCCGAACGTGCGGAGCAACTCGAATCGCAACAAGCGGTGTTGGCGGTGCTGCGAACGAAGCTCGACCGACAACAGGAAGAGATGCGGCACGAAGCCGCCGCGTTCGCTTCGGACCGCGTGCGACTGGAGCATTCGCGGGCCGAACTCGATGCCCGTTTGCGCGATGCCGAACATGTGCGAGCCGAACTCGGAACGATCCGCGACGACCACGCGGTTCAGCACACGGTGTCGCTCGAACGCAACTCGTTATTGGCCGCAACGCTCGACGATATTCAACGCCAAAAGGACGAACTGAGTGCGTCCGAACAGCGGATTCAGCAGAAGGAAATCGATCTCGATACGCGTTCGGCAGAGTTTGCCGAACAGGCCGCGATTCTGAAATCGCGTGCGGTGC
>JAYSKW010000198.1:0-5697 GCA_043726085.1 Limnoglobus sp. | reverse complement strand
TTGCGAAATGCAGGAAGGCAGCCTGCGCTGCGATGCCAACGTGAACATTCACGTGCCGATGTCCAGCGAGGCCAAAGGCTACGCCGCCACGCCACTCGTCGAGATTAAAAACCTCAACAGCTTCCGCTCGGTGGGGCGTGCGATCGTCTATGAAGCGAAGCGGCAGTTCGAGGAATTCGAGAAAGACCCGGCGAACTACCGCATCGATAAGTTCCTGAAAACGACCGCCGGTTGGGACGACGCGAAAGGCCGCACCGAGGTGCAGCGACACAAGGAAGACGCCGCCGATTATCGCTACTTCCCGGAACCGGACTTGGTGCCGGTGATCGTGACCGAAGCCCAACTCGACGCGATCCGCGCGACGATGGGCGAACTCCCGCAAGCCCAGCGCCAACGGTTGCAAACGCAGTACGGATTGTCGCCGTACGATGCTGAAGTGTTCGTCGCGAAGGGTCGCAAAACGGTGGCGTATCTCGAAGCGGTGACGAAGATCGTCGGCGACGGCAAGATGGCCGCGAACCGCATCAGCGACCTCGTGTTCCCGGCGCTAACCGACCGCAAGGAAGAGATCGACGCCTTCCCCGTAACCGCGAGTACCTACGCGGATTTCATCCAGAAGACCGGCAGCCTGAACAAGCAAGACCGCGTCGACATCTTCAAGATCATCCTCGAAACGGGTGCGAAAGTCGAAGATGCAAAAGTATCGGCGGGCGTCAAGGAGTTCGACGATACGGCCCTGCGCGAAGCCGTTGTCGTCGCGATTGCGGCCAACCCGAAAGCACTCGCCGACTTCAAAGCCGGCAAAGACGCCGCGAAAATGGCGATGGTCGGCCACGTCATGAAGAACAACAAAGGCGCAGCCAACGACGTCGTGCGAAAGCTATTGGACGAAGAACTCGCGAAACGATAACGCGAGTTTATTGCCTCACGGCATCAACCGCTCGTTCCTGCGAAGGTGGCTTTGAGTCGCTCGAAGTCGCTGCTTTCGGCGCGCTGCCAGCAGCGTTGAGCGAGTTTCAGGTAGCGGGCGGCTTCTTCGGGTTCGCCGCTTTGCGTGCAGACGGCCCACATGCCGAGCGCGCCGCGGACGCTCCCCGAGTCGTGCGCGAGTGCTTCCTGATACGCTTCGCGTGCCTCGATCAGTTGGCCCGCATCGAGCGCCCCGCGACCCCACGATTCCATGAAATACGCGCCGCCACCCCACGCATGATGGGCGTAGTCGTCTTTCGTTTTGTCGATCGTGCGCTTCAGCAGTTTGATGCCCGCCTCGCCGTTGCCGGTCTTGCAGGCGTAGCGGCCTTGCGCTTCCCAGAGGCGCAGTTCACGTTGCCGTTCGCCGCGCTTCGATTGGTTCGCGTGCTGCATCGTGTCGATCTCGGCTGTCGCGCGAACGAGGTCGCCGCGCTCGATCGCCAGCATCGCGGCGAAGTACGCGGCGGTGGCTTTGTCTCCCTTACGCAACTTGCCGACGAGTTCTTCGGCGTCGGCCCATTCTTGCAAGCCGGTGGCCATGCGAAACCACTCTTGGCGGAAGTGATACCCGTGTCCGTCGGCCTCGGTGCGGATCTGCTTCGCTTCGCGGAAGCGGCCATCGTGGATCAGGCTTCGCGTCAGGGTTTCGAGGTGATGGCTGAACTGATGATCTTCGTTGGGCTTCACGTTTTGCAGTTTGTGGTATTCGCGTTGCAGTTCGATCGCGTGCCACGAATAATCGGTGGTCTTCGCCCATTTGCCGACGCGCATCCCGAGGTGCGCCTGCATATGGAACGCATGCGGTAACCCTGGCGACGAACGAATGTAGCCTTCGGCGTACGGCCAGCCGAGCGCGGGGCGGCGGATGTTTTCGTAAGTGTGAACGAGTTCGTGATTCGCACCGGGATGGTACGGGTTCAACCGCAGCAGTGCCTTGTAGAATGGGATCGCGCCGTGCGTCCCGTCGCCGAGTTGCGCGCGGGCGAACCAGCCTTCTTCGTCGTCTTCGTAAATTGCGAGCAGTTCGTCGAGCGTTTGCTGGGCCTTCTTGCGTCGTTCATCGGGGCCGACGCCCGGCAACATGCCTTTCTCTTGCAGCTTCGCCGTAATCAAAAACCCTTCGCGGTGGCTCGCCTTCGGCAACAGTTGCTTCGCCATTTCGAGCGCGTAATCGTGCGGCGCTTTCGCGATGCGGTCGGGTAGTTTCGGCTGAATCACCGTGCCGAGCGCCGCGAAGTACGGCAATGGCTTCGCGGTCGTTTTGCCCCACTTTTCGAGCGATTTGTGCAACCCGAGCCACGCCATGGCGCATTGCGGGTCGTGCTGAAGTGCCGTCTCGAAGTTGCGAACGGCTTCGATCCAGACGTACGAGTAATAGTAGCCGAAGCCCTGATCGCAGAACTTCTGGCACTCCTCGGACGGCGTGCTCGTACGGTACCGATACATGCAAAGGTCGGGCACCGTGATCGCGTACGCCAACCCACTGATCGCGAGTTTCGGCACCGGCTTCTTCGCCGCCTCAAGTGTCGTAAACGCCGATAACGCGAGTGCAGTAAACGTCATCATGGGAAAGTGGCTCGTAGGCAGCAGACGGCAGGTATGCGTAAAGTTTACCCGGACAGGCCAGCAGTTGGAAGAGGCATTCGCGCGAAACAGCCGTCGTTCGATGGAAAGTGATTACTTGCCGCTGGACTGGATCGAAGCAACCCACCAGTCGAAGTTTTCCGCACTTCGGCCCGGCCTGTAGTTAGCGTAGCGTTCGATGGCTTCCAGTACGGCAGACAGTTCGGACGCGCTGGGTTTAACGATTTCCGACCACTGCTTCATGACTTCGGTAGTGGCCAACACGCCCACCCCCAATTCCTTGGCGATGCTGCGAGCCTTCTTGTCGTCCGTCAATACCGACCAGCCCCTGCACTTCGCGATGGCCAGCCCCATTGACTCCCCATCGTCGCGGATTCGCGCGGCCAGTTCGACATACAGTGCCGTTTCCTCGTCGCTCTCGCAATCGCACCGGATCAGGATCCCACCGTCGATTGCGGGAAGCAGGTCGATTAGCAGGACAATCAATTTCTCCGGGTCGGTCGGGTCTGGTTGGCGGTAGTGCTGCGACTCCCGTTCCACTGCGGCCGGGAGAAACCATTCGTTGCGCAGCGATGTCAGGATCGGCACGAACTGGCCGCTGGCGTAAAGGTTCAGGGTTCCGCAGGCATCCAGAATGACGGCCGGCATGATTTGGCTCCGGTCCGTGATTCAGGAATGATCGGCCAGTAGTGACGTCTCGAAGTCCGCCTGCATCGGGTGCGCGCGACCTTCGGAGTCCACTTCCACGCTGAACATCGACTCTTGAATTACTCTGCGGGCTTCCCAGATGTCGCAACGCAGATAGTTAGCCAGTTCCTTTTCGCTCAGTTCGCCGCGCTCATAAGCGTGTACGGCGAGGAACTTGTAGCGATCCGGGTAGGCTGGTTCTGGCTTCGCTTCCGTGACGAGTCCGAGCTTCTTCTCGGCCTCGCGGATCGGCAACCCTTTCTCCTTCTGAAGCTCCCAAGTCCCCGGCTTGAGCAGGCCGAGAGATTCCAGACGCAGCGCCATCGCTTCCATCGAAACGAAATAGCGGTGTTTGAGTTTAACCAGATCGCCGACCTGGAAGTTATTCGTGGCGTTCACGATCTCGTTGAACCGGAACCGCACCGACGACGCGGGCATCAGGAAACTCATGGCGAACGATTCTGCGAAACGCTCGTTGGCTGGCTTCCGCCCGAAGTTCATTATGTAGTCGATGCCAGCGGTATAGCGGTCCACGATCAAATGGGCGTACTCGTGGGAAATGGATGCGCGCTGCTTCTCGGCTGGGTGCACACTGTTGATCAATATGCACCCACCGAGGCCGTCCACGAAGATGTACATGCCTGCGAACATGCGAGGCAGTTTGGTAAAGAAGATGCGGACACCGACGTCCGACTCCAGAAGGCCGCGGATATTCGATATCGGTTGGTCGCCAAGACCGAGCCGCAGGCGCTCGCGGTTCGCCACATCCTCGGCCAGTTCACTAACATTCACGCGCGGGTTCAACTCCACCGGTTGCGGGTAGTTCATCCGCATCGGTGCCTTCATCCGCCGTTCGAGGTCGAGGTAATTCTCCACGAACTCCTTGAACTCGCCGATGGCCAGTTTGAGTTCCTCAGTCTCGGCGGGCTTGACCTTTTCCATCGCCGCCCGGAAGTGCGGCTGGAAATCGGTCAGCGGCTCCATCGTGCGGACGAAGTGGTGAACCGGATGGCCGTAGAGCGTAGCGAGTTTGATGATCTCGGCGGGTTTGGCAGCCCGTTCGCCTTTCTCAATGGCGATGAACGTCGGACGGCTCACGCCGATATGTTCGGCCGCAACCTCCTGAGTGATAGCGCGGGTTTTCCTGGCCTCGGCCAACCGTTGGCCGACGATCCGCGGCGAGGCAGCTTCGGTCGTCATGAGGTGGCTCCTTGTGCGTGGGCAAGAGTGCGGGTTGGGACGATCCACGCAAGCAACGCCGTGAAGGATTTCCGCTCCGCGTTTTTATTTGCGTGAATTCGGTGTTTCCCGTGGTTATTCCGGTCTTTTCTGCTGTTCGGTTTTAAGAATTGAAGAGAACCACGGAATACACTGAAAACACGGAAAACAGAACAAGAGCTTCACTCCGGCTCCTCGCACGATCACTGACTGTAGTATTGGCAGTCGGCTTTACATTGTCAAACGTCAGCGTCAAAAATGATTTATTAAGTAAATCTTTGGGTAGTTCAAATCGAAGTGGTTTTGGGTAGCTGATGCGATTTGCACCCGCGTTTCGACTTCACCCACGCGAACGCCAGCTGTCAAAAAGTGAAAGGCGATTTGACGTAAGTCGGAATTCGCGTCGTGCACGGAGTGACCGGAAAATGTCGCGTCCGGTCGATTTTATGTCACCTCCGGTCGATTTTGTGTCGGGTCCGGTCGATTTTAGGGCGCATCCGGTCGATTTTATGTCGGTACTTTCGGCTTATGTGTAATCGATGCCACTCGACGTAACCCACAACAAGAGTGTAAGTTACGGTAAAATAGCTCGAAACAGATCAGCAATTCGCGATCAAAAAGAGGCGTTTTGAGACCGAAAAATACCCCAAAACACGGTTTTGGAGCGTCCGAAATTGTGACTTACGTCGATTATGAGTGGCGATTTACCGCCCCGACTGGATTTGTTCCAACAACTCTTTCGCTGCGGCCCCGGCTGTGCTGCCGGAGCCTTCGTAGCGCTGCACCGAGCCATCGGTACCGATGGGGACTTCGCCGCGAACGACGTATTCACCACCTTCGCGGGTTGGTTCGGCGAACTTCACTTTGAGGCGTCGCAGTTCACTCGCGATGCGGTCGTAGTCGGCCGTCTCGGTTTTACCCGTGGCACGGCGGTCCGGGTAATCGTCGGGGATGCGGGTACCGGCGGCAAGGCCTGCGGCGGTGTTTTCGCGACTGGGGCGATACGGGTCTTTTCGCACGCCACCGGGGAGGTCGTTGCTCTGGCTGACGGGCGACATCATCAAGGGATCGCGGCCGCCACGGGCAGTGTCGGCCTTGCCCGTAGGCAGGTTCGTGGCGGGGATGCGGCTACCACCCATGAGCGGATCGGGGCGGTCGCCGAGACTGCTTCGCCCACCGCTACCACCCGCACGATCGAACAAACGACAGCCCGAACCGGTCGCGCAGGCCAGCACG
>JAYSKW010000197.1:0-10634 GCA_043726085.1 Limnoglobus sp. | reverse complement strand
AAAGGTGGCTGATGCTTCGTCGCTTCCGCCATTGCAGGAACGACTGCACGCCGAGCGCACCCGCGACAATCAACGTACCGGGAATGGCCGCTGAACCGGCTTGCGCGGTCGGCTGCGGGGCATACACGGCGGCTGTCGCCAGTGCGAAACCGAGCAGCGCCACCGCAGGTCCGAGCAGTATCGGCCGCAACCGCGACAACCCGACACCGAGCAGGATTGCGAACAGCGAACAGCCGATCACCCACGGGTTGCGCGGCACGCGATAAACGGTGATCGCCGCGAGTGTCGGTTGCCGTGCGGCAACGCTTTCGCCCGAAGGTTCCGTCCAGGTATCGGTGAAGTCCGGCTTCGCGTCCGGGTCCGCGCCATCGGCGATCCAGCGGTCGAGATCGACCGCTGTTGTCGTGGCCGTCGGCGCGAGTAACCAGCCGCGCCACAGCCAGCGGAACTCGGCGGACACGCCTTCGTTGGGCAACAGCGGAACGGCATTCGCGGAGACAGTCACGTGCCAGCGGATCGGCGTGCGCAACGTGGCTCCGCGAATACTCGGTGCGGGTATATTCACTTCGCGATCGTTGCGGCCCGGTGCTGCCGCGTACCGCACTTCGACGATCTGATACGGCCGATTCGCTTTGGGCACAGGCAATACGATGCGGTACCGCTTCGTGCTGCCTTCCTCCGAAATGGGCGTGGCCGTGTCGATCCGTTCACGATCGACGAACGCGACGGGTGGTGTGGTCGATGCGACTTCGATCTCCGTTGTGGCCGCAGTCCAGCGGCGCAACACGAACCGGCACCGCGCGAGAATCGCACCATCTTCGCCCGCCCACGCTTGTACGACGCCGCGCTCGATGATCGCCCCACTTGCGGCATCGCGCGACTCGCCGAGTTCCAACGTCAGCGGCAAACTGTTGCCCGTTCCGGACAGCGTCAGCCACGGCATCGCCTCGCGGTCCGCATCGGGTTCGGGCGCGAGTTCCTGCCACGGCCCCTCGAATTTCGTCGCCCGTCGCCCACCGGAAATGACGCCACCCCACACGCGCGTCGTCGCTTCGATCTTCGTGGCATCGGGCCACAACAATGGCACCGTGGCGGTGTTCCCGGCGACTGGCACGGAGTAGCGCACGACCAGCGTCACCTCCTTCACCCCGGCGGCTGGCGCGAATACCCACTCGCCTGCACCGAGCGGTTCGATGGCGGGTTGCGGGCGGAATGCCGTCGGCGAGCGCGGGCCTTTGAGGCGGATCGGTCGGCGGATCGGTTCGAGCGATTTGAAGCGAATCGTTTCGGTAATATCGAGCTGCCGATCCCAGACGGCCACCTCGGCTCGCACCTCGGCGGAAAGCTCTTGGCGGTACGGTTGCCATGCCAAATCGAGCCGCGAAATTCCTGCATCGAACTGCCCCGCCAACTGTGCCGAACCCGGTGCGGACTTCACGCCTTGCAGCGTCGTCGGCTTCAAATCGAGTGCCACCGCCGACGGTTGATTGCCGTCCCATTCGCGCACCGATCCACGCACTTCCAATGAGTCCGGCACGGTCACTGTTACCTGAGCATCGCGTTCGCCGACTAACAACATTCGCGGCAACAGCAACGAAACATCTTGGTCGGTCGGCTGCACGGGGAACCGCGATTCGAGGATGAGCGCGAACGGATCCTTCTGCCCCGCCGCGAGCCGTACGACGAGCGTTCGCTTGCCGGCCAGCTCGCCGCCGCCTTGCACTTCGTCGACGAGTTCGAGTGGCTGCACCACGGGGGCCAGCCAACCGGCGGGTAGTTCGATCGTCACTTGCTCGACGACGGTACGCACCGGCGTGATGCGCGCCTCGCAACGGAGCAGCCATCCGGTCGGGGTTAGTGTCAGTTTGTAGTGCGGTTGCACGGTGACAATTCCGCGTGCGGGGCGCGCCTCGAACTCGATGTTCGCGGGCGGCTTCTTGTCCGATGTGTTCGGCAGTGCGGTGTAGCGAAATGCGGCCGTCGGTGGATCTTCGGCACCGGCGGGGACGTCGAACGGGCGCAGTTCGGGGCCGTGTTTGAAGCCGCTGAGACGGACGTTCGGCGGCGCGTAAAAGCGGATCATTCCCGATTGTCGCACGGCGGTCGGCACCGCAAACGGGCCGACGGTGTACGGCCCCGCGAACTTGCCATCCTTGGGGTCCGGTCGCGCCGTTCTCACCACCGATGCAATCACCCACTCGCCGAGCGCGTCGGGCAGTTGGATTTTCCAAAGTGGCAGTTTCGGGTCGGTCGGGCGAACGATCGTGGCAGTGGCCACTGATGCGGGATCGACGACGACGCGCGTGGCCGTTACGTCGGCATCTTTGGGGAACGCGAACGTCCAATCGCGGGTCGCGCCGCGAATGCGAAACTTCGCGGTCGTTTCGATTTGCCCATCGTCGATTCGCACGGCAATGTCGGCTTCGGCGGTGCTGATGCTCGGGGCAATCGGTGTGGCCGCACCGGGGGCATCCCACGCGACTTCGAGCGAATCGATCGGCCCGAGTGGCGAGCCAGTACCATCCGGTTTGGCCGCGTATCGCGCGATGTCGTCGGTCGTGCGTTTCACTTCCGCGATGCGTAACGGCGTGGCCGGGTCCGGAGTGCGCGTGCCGACGATGAGCTTTTTGACTTCCGGCGCAGGCGTTTCAAATGAAAGTGTCGTGATTGCGGCACGTGGCAGGCCGATCTCGAAACCGAGTTCGGCTTTCACGGCGCGTGCGGCAATCGGTGCGTCGGCATTCAACGTCAGCGTGTATTCGCCGGGGCGTTCGACCAACACCGCGAGGCCATCCGTGGAGATTTCGAGCACCGCCAGTTTGCCATCGCCCATCGTGGCCGCCACGGGAAACGCCCGCTGACAGCCGAGCAATACCTGTGCGTTCGGCACCGTTGTGCGGAACGAATACGCGATCGTCAGCACGGCCACCTGGCGTTCGTTCCGCTTCTCGACTTTCCCACGCACATGGCACGCACTCGGCGACACCGGCTTCGTCGCATCCTTTGCCTTCTTGCCCAAATCGGCCTGGTCGAGGAGCGTCTGATACTCCTTCGGTGAGAGCAATACGCCATCGACTTTCGGGTTCGGTTCGTCGGGGTTCTTCGTGAACAGAACGACGGTCCCATCGGGCAACCGGAACGCGCCGCCCTTCGCGGGTTCCACCGGTTTTTTCGGCTCTTGGGCCGAGCACGCAACGATCAGCGCAAACAACAACCCGACACCGAACAGGTGCCTGGGGAACGCCGATTGAAGGTAGCGAAAGGACACAGAAAGCCCCGGATGATGCAAAATCGCCCACCGAACCGCACTTCGCCAATATACCCGGTCCACGCAGTCGATCCGACCCCGAACTTCCGAATCTCTTCGCAGGCCAGTGTTGGTTGGAAGGACTGTGCGAGATGTGCGGAATGGCGAGTATTCGTCGTCGCGTTAGCGTTTCGAGGCGGCAAAATCGACGTAAGTCACAATTGCGGTGGCTCAAAAACCGTGTTTTCGGGTGTTTTTCGGTCTCAAAATGCCTCTTTTTGATCGCAAACTGCTGATCTGTTTCGGGTATTTTTGCCGTATCTCGGACTGTTGTTGTGGGTTACGTCGAGGATCATTCTTTTGGCCTCGGCGAAAGTACCGTCCGAAAATCGACCGGAAGCGACCGAAAATCGACACGATGCGACATTTCTATGTCATTTGGGCGCAATTCTATGTCATTTGGGCGCACTTTTGCGTACGTCCGTGCAACTCACAAATTCCGACTTACGTCAGATCGCGTTTCGCTTTTTGACTCTGCGCATTCGTGTGGGAGATCGTTCGATTCATCGTACCGGTTTTGTTGTGGGAATATCCCGTCGTATCTGGGATCGTAGTAGCAACGCACGTCACAACCTTCAAATGACACAAGGGGACTTTCCATGATGCGGCTCAGCATTCTCGCGGCGTTGTGTTCGTTGGGGTGTGGTAGCGATCCTTCGATGCCTTCGAGGATCAGTCGCGAAGCTAAGGTGGAAGTGGCGGCTGGTGGTGCCAAGCCGGTGGCACCCGAGAAGTCGGTCGATCGCAAAATTCGCTACACCGCGAACGTCGAAGTCGTCGTCAAGAATCTCGACGCGACGCAGGAGGCCGTCGAGGCACTCGTCAAAAGCAAAGGCGGGTATGTCGCGAAGTCCGAACTCGTCGGCCAAGTCGGCGATCGGCGGTCGTGCAGTTGGACGATCAAAGTGCCGGTCGATACGTTTCGCGATGCGATCGCCGCGATCGCGAAGCTCGGCACACTCGTACGCAATTCGTCCGATTCCGAAGACGTCACCGAAGAATTCCTCGACCTCGAAGCGCGATTGCGGAACATGAAGGCCGAGGAGGAAGTGCTCAACAAGTTATTGAAGGAAGCGGTACTCCGACTCGATGACGTGCTGAAAATCCGCGAGCAAGTCGTCAAGAATCGCGGCGAAATCGAACGTGCGGAGGGTCGGTTGAAGTACCTCGCGGCGGTCACGAGTTTTTCGACGATCAACCTGATGGTTCGCGAAATTCAAGATTACGTCCCGCCCACCACACCGACGTTCGGCAGCGACATCACCGATGCGTTTTCCAAATCGTATCAGTCGTTGGTGCGGTTCGGTCGCAACGCCGTTTTGGTCGTCGTCTCGATCGCGCCTTGGCTCCCCGTGTTACTCGTCGGCGGATTTTTGGGCTGGAAACTCATTCGGCGTATGCAGCCGAGTCCGCCGATCGCGAAGCTACGACGCGCCCGATCGCTCGACGTCGTCGAAGTGGCTACACCGGAAAAACCAATCGAGCCAGATCGCGCGTAAGGTCCTGAAATTGATGCACTGTCCCATTTGGGCAGCGATCGATAGATGAAGAACGCACCAATAACCGCAGACGGTGCAAAGTACGCAGAGCAAGAGAAATTCTCCGATGGTTTGAACTTGCTTGGCACAACCGGGGTTTCCTCCAGGGGAAATGGCGGCGGGCCGATGTCGAGGAAAAGAAGTTGTTGGTTGCGTCGGGTATGACAACGGGACGTGGCAAGCCACGGTTAGCCGGTTGGTCAGGACAACTTACGGTGAGAGTTAGATACGCACCGATCCCCGGTAAGAATACTTTCGTAGAAGTCCTGACAAAGAAACTTGAGGAACAATTTTAACTGCTCTTTTTGGGTTGGGAATAACATTTTTGACGGGGGCTTGCCCTTCATTTTAATCTCTAGCCCGACGATATGTTTCGCTTTAGCGGCCACGGTTTGAACCTTAACATTGTCGCCTGCTAACGTCCCTTCGTATTGAATGATGGAAAACCTACGGCGCATCGTGTCATCGCAGAGGTCAATAATTTTCTGGATATCATCAGGCGGGTTGGCTACCTTCTCAATCTCTAAGATATTCTTGATGTCTCCGTCAGTTGCCGCCTTGAAGAAACCATCCAAGTCGAGAAGCTGGGAAGCGTCCCGAAATGAGCGGAACAACAACTTACCGGTTGGAGTAACAACGGCGGTCAAATGGTCTCCGATAGTTAAGGCATGGTCATCCATCCGAGAATATTTGTTTTGTAGATAAACCATTGGATACCACTTCTTGCGGTCGAGAATATGGCGGCGGTCGGTTTGTTGAAGGTAATAGGTGGTCGTCTCATCACTAATATTCTTGTGAATGCCCAATATGGCCTTGAGGGTCATATCTTTTTTATCGAGTTGATCTTTTTTGAATTCATCGAACTGTTGGCGGTTTGAAGCAGCTTTCTTGAAGTCGTCGGATGCGGTGAACTCTTCGTGAAAAAACACTTCTGCTTCTTCTGTCTTGTAGCTAGGCGTAAATGGAACTTGCTCAAATGAAGTCCAATCGGCGTGAATATTGATGAACAAATTTTTTACGTCCGCCTGAACCTCTGCAACGGTTTCGAGCCGTTGTATGACGAGGCCACCCGCCAATGTTTTCTTGGCGGGTTTGAGAATAACGTAAAGTAGGAAAACGTCATTCATGTGGTTCGTCAGCTATAAAGATGTAGTCGCACAAGTGGCGTACTATGAATTTGTTTTGCGGCCCGTGAAGTTGTTGTCGAGTAATCAACAAGTACGTCATGCCCCCGGCTTCGACTTCGTAGAAGTGATAGCCGATTACTGCAAGCAACGGGTTAAACGTATATGCCGAGCTATGGAAAACTATGAAGCCTATTACAAACACGACGGTCAACGCTGTAACGACTTCCCCGCCGAACGCTGCATCTTGCTTTGGGAAAAACGGTAGAAGATACGACAGTAGAAACGCCAAAACCTCCTTGTCGGCGGGCTTCACTTTTACCGTCATTAAGTCTTGGGTCGGTAATTTTTTCCGCACATGGGAGAACAGGTAAACGAACAATAGTGTTAAAACGAGGAACAAACCGAAGAATGTGATTGCGGCTTCTTTGCGGTAGTTCATCAAACTGTTTAACCCACACACTACAAAAATAGGTGTGAGTGATGTTGCCACAAGTAGTAGTTTGCCCCACTTATTCATGGCGGTGTCGTGTCGTTCAGGGTACTGATTTGGTATTTTGTACAGTACCGCTGCTCGCTTTACCGAACAATGTCCGTAGTCCCGAAGTCTTCGTATCAAGTTTGGATACTCAGGACGTTACCATTCGTCAAGTTCGCTCACATCACGGCGTCCAGGGCTTCCGCCGAGAACGCCCATCCTTCGGCAGATTCGTTGAAGCCCGTGCGTTCGAGTTCACAGATTCCCGACAATCTTGCGAAGTCCCGTCATCGCCTTGACCAACTTCGCCACCTGTTCCTCGGTGAAGTCAACGATGTTGTTCTTGCCGTGCGTCCCGCCGACGCCTTCCCCACGGTATAAACGAGATTCTGTTCCCCCTACGTTGTCGTGTATCAACCGTGCGGCGAACTTGCGGAGTGTCCTGTGTTCCTTCAAGCCGTGCGTCTTGCGGAACTCGGCGCATAGAGGCTTCTAGCTGCGGCTTCGTGTACCCAAAGTGTATTTCGGCGGTTTCCGGCCACAGTAAACAGTTCCCAACGACTTGCCCAATTGCGGTTAAAATTCTGGATGGCTTTGGGTGGGCACACAGTGCTGGCGCGCGGACCATAAAAAACCATGAGGGTAGTTGTCGTTGCCGTTCTGTCGGTGCCACATTGCAAAGCCTCTTCGACCGCGACCAATGGGTTCTGGAACGTTGGAAATACAATTTTCCCCTGCGATTTTTGGCGCACTTTTACGATACGTATGAGAGTGTCGCGAAGTGTCGTAGAATCACTTGAGATTCCTCGATGCGTTCGTTGAGAATCGACCCGAAAGGCAGTCGCGTATGGCTTCGTTTCCCGCGCACCCCGAGGCGCATCGAGTGCGGCGGATTGCCCATGCGATTATCCCGTTGCGTTCGGTCGATGGCGAGGTCGATGCCGTGCTGTTCACGTTGAGTCCGGACGATGAATCGCCGCGTTTGCCTGGCGGGATGATCGAAAAAGGCGAGTCGCCCGAACAGGCGATCGTGCGAGAACTTCAGGAAGAACTCGACCTCGAACCGCACGAATATCAGGTGTCGCCACGCCTGATTATTGCGGGTGTGAGCCTGTTTGCGATCAGCCCGAGTACCGGCCAAATGACCGATTATTGCTTCTTTCCATTCGTGGTCAAACCGATCGGGACGGGCATAAACAAGCTCCAACGCCGCCTCAGTAGCTACGAGCCGACCGACGCCTGCACGGTCGCGCCAGTGACGCTCGAAGAATGGCAACGCACCGGCCACGGCTTCGAGACGACGTACCCCCGCGCCGTCGTCGAACGCCTGACCCGCGAGCAATTGGAAGACGCCGCCATTCCGATCGGTGCGACAATCTCGTAAAATGCCACAAGGTAGCGCAACTGGCTCTTGATATTAGGTAGCCGCAGGTCTTTAGCCTGCGCGGGGGCATCACCAGACGAGAAACTAGTCGTGGCGAGTCTTCGAGATGCGACGCGATCCGCCACGATGATCATTCCGGGCGCACGAAATGTCGTGTCTCGCCGACTCGACCCGACCCTCAGTCGCCGAATGTGGAAGTACGCAGGCTAAAGACCTGCGGCTACCAGAACAAGATATTCTTGCTTGAAATGCAGTATAAGCGGAGTCTATTGTGCATCGATTCCTTGCGGTAATGGCAATCTGTCTGGCGTTCGCATCGGTGGCGCAGGCGCACGCGGTGGGGATCGACGTCAAATTGCTCGATGGCAAAGTGACCATCGAGACGTATTACGACGACGACACTCCTGCACCGGCTGCAAAAGTGGCGGTCTTCAATGCGGCAAACGAATTGATTTCTGAGGGCAAAACGGACGTCCACGGCGTCTGGACATTCGATGCCCCACTACCGGGGAAGTACGAGGTTCGCGTGAATGCGGGGGCCGGGCACACCGCGAAGACGACGTTCACCATTCCGGTCGCGACAATAGAAATCGCATTGATCGCCGATGGCCCGGATCGCGCCACCTTCACGGGGCCGATGCGTTGGGTGATGGCGGCGGTCGGCCTCGTGGCGATCGGCAGCCTGACGTTCGTCGCTCGCTGGGCAGCCCGTAGGAAAAAAGCATCGGATTGACACCCTTCGCGATTCGTATTCGGCATAATCGTCGCAAGCTGTTGTCAAATCACAACATGCTACTCGAGTTCGGCAGCGATTTTCGATGGAAATGTTGCGGTTCGACGACGATTTTTGTATAAATTACAACGACGTACTACGGAGCGAATCGGTTTCACCGACGCTACCGCCACGTCGTACGAAACCCGGATACGGTACCAATCCGCCCGAGGTACGAGGTAGTCCAGACATGGGTGCTTTGAAAATTCGTCGTATTGACTTGACGGCGAACAACGCGAATTCGCAACTCGCTAAACTCCGCGACCAGTTCCGGCCCGATTCGGAAATCACCACGCCACAGAGTAAGAAGCTCACGCTCGCCGTTTTCGGCGAAGCCCTGACGCCGGCACAGGCCGTCGAACGCATTTGCCTCGATGTGAAGGCCAAAGGCGTAGCCGCCGTTCTGCAATACACCGAGCAACTCGATAAGGTCAAACTCAAGGCTGACGCCATCCGGGTGAAGCCTTCGGAGATCGCCGAAGCCCACGCGGCAGCGGCCCCCGAATACCTCGATGTGCTTCGCCGCATCCGGTACAACGTCGATTCGTTTCAGTCCGGATTGTTGCACCAAGACGCCTTGTTGCGAGTGTCTGGGCAGCACGAACTATCGATGCGCTATCGCCCGATGAACCGCGTCGGCGTCTACTGTCCCGGTGGGGCGGCCGCTTACCCGTCGACGTTGCTCATGACGGTCGTTCCCGCGCAGTCGGCGGGCGTGAAGGACATCATCGTCTGTTTGCCGCCGAAAGACACCGGCGCTTACAACAAAGATATGCTCGCGGCCTGCCACGAACTCGGCATCACCGAGGTCTACCGCATCGGCGGGGCACAGGCGATTGCCGCGATGGCGTACGGCGTCGAGGGCCTCAAGCCCGTCGAGATGATCGTCGGGCCGGGCAACCAATTCGTCGCGCTCGCCAAGCGGTACGTCTATGGCCAAGTGGCGATCGACTGCATCGCCGGGCCGAGCGAAATCGTCGTCGCCGCCGATGACTCCGCCCACCCCGCTTACGTGGCCTTGGACCTTCTGGCACAGGCCGAACACGCCCCCGGCGTGCCGATCTTGGTGACGTGGTACGAACCGCTCCTCGGCGAAGTCGAAGAAGCCCTGAACAAGCGAATTGCGAAGCTGTCGCGCGGCGACATGGCGAAAGAATCGTTCGAGCGCTACGGCGCGTTCGTACTTGCGCCGGACAAAGCCTCCGCGATCGAGTGCGTGAATGCACTGGCACCCGAACACCTGCACATCCAGACCCGCGACCCCGATGGCTTCGCGGAAGAGATCGACAACGCCGGTGCGATTTTCCTCGGTCCGTTCAGCCCCGTGGCGGTCGGCGACTACGCCGCAGGCCCCTCGCACGTTCTCCCGACCGCAGGCACCGCACGCTTCAGTAGCGGCCTCACTTCCAACGATTTCCGCAAGCGAACGAGCGTGTTGCGGTTCACCCGCAACGGCCTGAAGGACATCGCCGAAGATGTCATTTACCTCGCGAAAAAGGAAGGCCTGACCGGCCACGCCGCGAGCGTCGAACAGCGCGCAAACGACAACGGCCCCGCCGCCCGCCCAAAGCCGAAGCCCGAGAAAGTGATCGCCGCAGCCGCCGCTGCTGCGGCTGCCGCGGCAGCAATCGCCGCCGGTGTCGCACCACCGGTCGTAGCGACCGCGCCGTCACCGATTCCGGTCAAGAAGTAGAGCCATGAACGGATTCCGCGACAACATCCGTCAGATGGCCGGTTACGTGCCGGGCGAGCAGCTCAACGCGACCGACATCGTCAAGCTCAATACGAACGAAAACCCGTACCCGCCGTCGCCGCGAGTGTTCGATGCCATTCGCGCTGCCTTGACTGGCAACACGTTACGCAAATATCCGCAGTCGAGCGGCGAGGCATTTCGCAAAGTGGCCGGGCGAATTCTCGGCGTCGAACCCGATGCGATTCTCATCGGCAACGGCTCGGACGATATCCTCACGATCCTCACTCGCGCCTTCGTTCCCGAAGGCGGCCTGATCGTCTCGCCGACGCCGAGTTACA
>JAYSKW010000196.1:0-6383 GCA_043726085.1 Limnoglobus sp. | reverse complement strand
TATGCCGCCACCGGACCGAATGTTGAACACGCTTCGCCGGGCCATCGATGCGGTGGCCGCCACGCCAGGTCGCGTCGGGCACCTCGTTCATCTCGTCGATGCCAGCGATGTCTTCATCGTCGGCGATCTTCACGGCCACGTACCGAACTTTCAAGCCGTCTGGAAACTCGCCGACTTGGCCGCGAATCCACAGCGGCACCTCGTGTTGCAGGAACTCGTACACGGGCCGTTTCCGTATCCCGATGGCAGTGAGAAATCGCATCAGCTCGTCGATCTGTTCGCGGCTGTGAAGTGCCAGTTTCCGGATCGCGTGCATTATTTGCCGGGTAATCACGAGATGGCGCAGTGGACGGGCCGCAAGATTTTGAAGGGCAACGACGACCTCAACGAGCGGTTCCGCAAAGGCGTAATTGCCGCATACGGGGCCGCGATGCCGGAGATTTATCGCGCGTACATCGAGCTATTCCAGGCCTGCCCGATGGGGCTGCGCACGGCGAACCGCATCTTCTTCAGCCACACGCTCATCCCCGGCCGGAACCTGCCGCTGTTCGATGTTCGCAAGCTCGAACAAGATCGCTACGACGACAAGGAATATCAGCCCGGCGGCATCGTTTACGGAATGCTCTGGGGCCGCGACACCTCCGAGGAAAGTGTCGAATTGTTCTTGCGAAAGGTCGATGCCGATTGGCTCGTCACGGGCCACATCGCCGCCGAAACGGGCTTCACGGTGCCGAATTCGCGGCAAGTCACGCTCGATTGCTCCGGCTCCCCCGGCGGTTATTTGATCGCCCCCGCTAACCGCGAACTCACACACCGCGATCTCGTCAACGGCATCGGCGTGGTGTGAGATTTTCGTTTGAACCGGGCATCCACAAAGGTGACCGTACGTGGTGGTCGTCGCGAGTCTGAAGGGGAACATGGACGAAACGGCACTGATTCGCAAGCTCGTTTTCACCGGGCACCTGAGTGTCTCCGAGCGGAAAGCGTTACCGGGGCGGGTGGCCAAAGCGAGTCTCATTATTTCCGCGATCGAAGAGGCATTGGAATCGGGCCACTTCTTCCATGCATGGTGGCTACCGGACGACTCGATGGTCGGCTGCACGATCGAGTATCGCGGCGATGGGCCGGGCCGCATATGTGGCAGGTACAGTGGGATCGAAGGGGACCGCACCTGGGTCAAAGAATACGACTCGTTTCATGAGGCGAGCGCATCCCTCGTAAGGGACGACTGGCGTTATTTCGGTGGCGCGATCGATGGCGTGCCCATCGATCGCGATGCGTAATCGAATGCAGAGCACTGGTTTTAGGGTGAATGATGTTATCGACAGTGAATGTCATCCGATTCGAGTTACGGCCAACCGTCGGACAACCAGCAAGTCTCGCAGTCTGGATCGACGGAGTCAGCCTAATCGAGACCATCCTTCGACTAGAAGCTCCGTGGTGGTTGGCCATCGACGCGCCCCAGCCGGAGGGTCAGTATGCGTGGGTTTCCGCTCATGACGCCCTGCCACCCAGTCGACACTTGCTCGGGTATCCAACCGATGGGTGGTGCGGTGAGTTTAGTCCGGTAGTGGTGTGCAACTGCGGGGAGTACGTCTGTAGGGCCTATGCTGTCCGGATCGAGGTTTCGGAGCAGCGGGTAATGTGGTCGGAGTGGGCTGAGTTCCCATCAGAGGAACCGCGGTTGAGCGGGCTGCTCCAACCGCTCGCCTTTGAACTTAATCAATATATCGTAGAGTTGCAGCGTGTAACCGACGAGTATCGCACTTCGTCAGGCGTAGACTCACCTCAAAAGCAGATCCACTTCTCTACTGCGTCTCGCATTCATCCCAATTAATCTAACTTAAAACAATTGCTACGGCACGATCACTCCCCATGAATCCTTTGCATACGACCGCAAGAACTCCGCGAACGATGTGGATTGCACTCCCCAATGATCGCCGCCGGAAATGTTGACCACCGGGCAGGCGGCTGTGGGGTCCGACGTCAACCGAACCGCGTAGACGTGGATCCAAATCGAGTGGTCGGCGAACACGAAGTACGAAGCGGCTTCTGGTAGGGAGTTCTCGATGCCGCCGTAGTCCGGTATGCCGCGGCACATCGGCAAAAGCAACGGGGACTACGTTCCACTCGGACAGTGGCCAAAAGCGAATTAGCGACTCGTCCCATTCGCCCAATGACATGCCGTCCACATGCGAGTAAAACTCGCGAATCTCGGCAGGTAAACGCACGCCGTGAGTGCGCTCGAAGGCATCGATGTCGGCATCCGTCGCACCGGGTGGATTGGCGATGCCGATGCTATGCCAATGTTGAGAAATCGTCTGCCACAAAGCAGGCAGTGGATCGCTTTTCACGAACGGCTATCCCTTTGCCACGGATCGGAATCGCCGATCCGCTTCAGGCCAGTCCATAAAAGAGAGGAACTTCTCGACGTATTCCGCCTTTTTATTCTGGTAGTCGATGTAAAAGGCGTGTTCGTAGGTGTCGATAACGACGAGCGGGATCGAGAACCAGAGTGGGCCTTGGGCGTGTTCGTCGCTGACCACGTTATATAGTCGGCCATTCACAGGATGGACGACCAGCATGGCCCAACCCGCCGCTGCCTTCGCGCTGGCAATGAAATCCGCTGCCCATTTTTCCACGGAACCGAACCGCTTCTCGATGGCCGTCTTAATTCCCTCGGGCGGTACGGTGGCATGAAGGGATAGCCCATCGAAGTACAGTTCGTGCAAGATGATGCTGTTGCCCCGGCTCGATTGGATTTGTTTCAACCGCTCGAACGCCGCCGGGTCGATGGCCGTACCTTTCGTGAAACTCTCCTCGAATTTCGCATCGGCACCGACGAACGCCTTGAGCGCCCCGCCGTAGTGTGCCGTGTGGTGCGGGGCAATTTGGGCCGCGCTTAAAAAGCCCGGAACTTCCTTGTGCCGCAGCGGTTTTAACTTTCCCGTGGCGAGGCCGCTACCGGCGAGCATGTTGCCTTCTGCGGCCTCGGTGAATCCTGGCACAATCAGCGATCCGGCCGCAGCCCCGGACGATGCGAACAGGAAATTGCGTCGGTTCATGAGCGGTCTCCATAGGTGTTGACGTCGTAGCCATTACATCAGGATCGGTTTGCCGAGCTTTCGGCGGACGACCGTGAATTGCCCCACGTGCAACAGGGTGTGGTTTGCAACCAACAGGAACAGGTGCCCGATTGTGGGTGCCCAACTGCGCATTGCCTCGGCGGGCGGGCGGGCGAGGTCGGCATCGGTCAATGCGTTGAGGGCGGCGATCGTTGCCGTCCGCACTTCGTCGAACAGCTTCAGATACTCGGCTTTTGTAAGGAAGCCATCCGGGCCGTCGTTCTTGGCCCCATCGGTGCCGTGACCTTCCATGAATCCGGACGGCAGTTCCGGGTACGCGGCATCGGGAAACTCGGCCCGCACCAAGTAGATGTCGCCGCCGATGACATTGCCGATTTGCCACGCGATGTGGTTCGCATTCGGCACCGGTCGCACGAACAGTTCGGCATCGGTGAAGTCGCTGACGTACCACGTCAGGTTCGCTTTGGTAGTTTCCAACGCCGCTTGGATCGCTTCGCGTCCGTTCATCGGTCGCACTCCTTGGGTGGTGGTTCCTGATACCGAAACCATTCTATTGCGATTTGGAGCCGCGACTCGTTGATGTGCATCGATTGAAAAAGCCCCATTCGACTGATCGGTCGAATGGGGCGGCGGCTTATCCTGGTGTCGGTCAAACGGCTTCTGTCCACGATCGATTATCGGCGGATCGGCGGGCCGAGACGACGAAGCTCACGTGGGGTCAGACCGTAGTACTTGTACACTTCGGTTCGATACGTCGGCGTATAGAAACTGGGGTACGTCGTCTGAGTATATGTAGGGATCAACTTGTACTGATCGGGTGTCAGAGTCAGTAAGGCTGTCTTTTTCTCGACGTTAAACTTGGCGGCCTCGAACGGAACGGTGAGCAACTTGCCCTCGTTCTCCACGATCAGATATTCCAGGTTGCCGGCGTTGTCGAACACGATGTCGTCGACCGTGCCGATCGCCGTATCCCCTTGGATCATGATTTTGGTGCCGAGCACTTGCTTGGCTCGGAAGTGGCTATGCGTCCCGTCTATCGGCTCGGCCGCCGAGACCAGTGATGCCGTGAACAGGCAGGCGGCAATCGTGCCGGTGCGCAATAATGTTCTCATCATCTTTCGATACTCCTGAGATTTCTACAGAAACGGGTAATGCCGAAGCGGTCCGCAACGATTCCACGCTGGCGGCCGCTCGGCCCGTAACTATCCCTTGCACTTGGCGCGCCGAAATCTCTAAGTCGATGAATTCAATTGCAACGAACCACCGGGTTTGTTAGATTCGCACCAAGAGTTTCTATCGCACACCCACCTTGCAGGGCGACACCATGCGTTTCTATCCGCTCATTCTCATCGCCATCACCATAATCACAAATTCCATCTTCGCGCAAAGTCCGCCCGTTGGCTTCGTCGGAAAACCGATCCTTTCGCAGCCATTCGAGGCCAAGCCGTTCCATGCGGTGGAAGTGCCGCGCTGGTTGCAAGACACGACGGGGGTCGGATATACACTTTCGGGGATGAGCGCCGCAGCGAGAACGGACGCCGCGAAACATGGCGTCACAATCAGCGAGATGAACTTCGTCGACCCGTTCTATCCCTACTACAACAGTGCGATTCTCAAGCGAAGAAGTCCGCACGTCCCCATCGAACGTATCCAAGCCGAAGTCGCGGAATACAAGAAACTTGGCATACGGATTCTGGCGGTCTATCCACCGACGCTTCAAGGCGAAGTGTACGATACCCACCGCGACTGGCGACGCATCTCCACCGACACGACACAGATTCCGCAAGTCGATATGAAGGCGCTGCCCCACGGTGGAATGCTCTGCCTTCTCAGCCCATATGGCGATTTCTTCATCGAAGTTCTGGCAGAGATACTGACGAAGTTTCCCGATGTCGATGCCTTCAGTTTCGATGGCCTCCATCATGGTGGCGTCTGTTACTGCGAACATTGCCGCAAAAACTACAAGGCCGATACGGGAAAAGCGATCCCGAAAGATAACCTCAACGACCCGGAATATCGACGCTATCAACATTGGGCCGACCGCAAACTCGAAGCACTCATCCAGCGTACACAGGCGCGATTGAAAGCGATCAAGCCCGAGGTGGCACTCGTGACATGGACGACGAATGCGGGGCGTTTCGGGCATTTCATCAGCGTGCCGCGAAACATGCCCGCACGCTTGAATTTGCTATTCGATGCCCCCGATCAGGAACTGTGGCTCGACGAATCGAACCGCGGGAATAGCATCGTTCCGGCGTTCGGCGTGGCCTATGCCTGGTCGGTCACGAACCATCGCGTGGCATTCAGCGAACCGTACCTCATGAGCCACGGCAACCCGTACGGCAAGGACAGTTTCCCGACGGCCGAAGTGCTACGCCGGATGCTGTTATGCACGACGTACGGCTGCTCTCCGAGTATCGCCGTGATCCAGCCGCCCCGGTTGCAAAAGGGCGTCTACAACAGCCTCGATGAAATCCAGAAACGCAAGCCGTGGATGACGCACAAAACGCCCGAACGCTGGGCCGCGATCCTCATGAGCGACAACGCAAAAACCTTCTACGGCCGCACATCGGGTCGCGTGGAGGAGCGATATCTGGCGCATCCGTTCGGTGCGTTTCGTGCTGCGATTGAAGGCCATTTGCCGGTGAATCTCATCAACGACTGGAACCTCACCGACGAGGATTTGAAACCGTACGCGGTCGTCGTATTGCCGAATGCGGCGTGCCTCGATGAGCGCCAGGTGCAGGCGTTGGATCGCTACGTTCGTAACGGCGGTGGCCTCGTGGCGAGCCTCGATTGTTCGCTGTTCGACGAGTTCGGCGACGCACGAAATTCATTCGCGCTCGCATCGCTATTTGGCGTCGATTATCGTGGCATTCCGAAAGCCGTAAAACCCGATGAAGCCGTCGATGTGAACTTCGCGAAAACGATCGGTCCCGACTACTGGGAGAAGCGACGGAATTTGTATTCGTTTCAATTAAATGCCAAGTCGATGTTCCTGAAAAACGAACGACTGGCCGAGTATATCGGTACCGATCCGGTGACGATGAAAGGGCCTGCCGTACACGTCTTGCCGCACTCTGGCAGTACGGTTGAAGCGACGATACAGAACGTGGAAACGGGTGCCGCCGGGTTGCCTGCGATCATCACGCGAAGCCACGGCAAAGGGCGAGTCGTCTATCATGCCGCCGGTTTCGATGCCGCGTACTATCAGTATTCGTACCCCTACCAGCGATTATTGTTGAACGAATCGATTGCGTGGGCCGCCGGCGAAACGCCAATGCCCGTCGAGGTCTG